>CACXCC010000024.1 GCA_902766015.1 uncultured Veillonellaceae bacterium | reverse complement strand
GGGTGGGATTCGAACCCACGGTGGCTATTAACCACACTTGATTTCGAGTCAAGCACCTTCGACCACTCGGACACCTCTCCGTGTTCATTCAGAACGTAAATTATTATAGCACGGAACGGTATCGGGTGCAAGCATTTTTTGACGTCAAAAGCTCAAATGACCGCGAACGTTGTTAAAATCAAACGGTCCACCTGGCCATCATCTCGAGCAGTTCGTTATCGCCGCTCTCGCTGAGTTCGCTCTCCGGCAGCCATTCCTCCGAGAACAACGGAATATCGCCGATGATACGCATGACTTTGTCGCGCGTCTCCATAATGGCGGCTTCGTTCTGTTTCGATTTCAAGAACGCGCCGAGCAGACGGCCGATATCTTCCATGTCTTCCTCTTTGAGGGAGCGCGTCGTCGGGTCAATGCTCGAAAGACGCAGCACATTATAATGAATTGCCGGATCCTCGGTCTTGATTTCTTCCGGCTTGACGAGAATGTTGGCATTTTCAAGGCGGCGCTTGAGGTCTTCGCCGTTCGTGCCTTCGGGGAGAACCGGCAGGACGAGGTGGTTCTGCGTATTCGGCGTAATAATGTCAATACCGGACTCGGCCAATCCTTTCTCGAGCGCGCGGGCATTGGCAATAACCTGCTCGCTGTACTGACGGAATTCCGGCGTATCCGCCTCGTGGAATACCATGGCGAGTGCCGCGAGAACGTTCATTTTGACCGATGCATGTCCGCTTGTGATGAGCGCATTGTCCAGTGTCTTCGCGAGATCGCTGTGACAGAGAATGATACCGTTCTGCGGTCCGTGCAGAACATCAGCCGGGAACGTGACGACATCGGCAAACGGCATCGGCGACGGAAGCTGTTTCGCCGCAATCAGTCCGGCGTTCTGTCCGAGATCGGCCCAAAGTTTTGCCCCGACGGCATGTGCGATGTCCGACAAACGCGCATAATCGACTTTATGCGTATAGTTGACCGGTGACATAATGAGAATTTTCGGCTTGCATTCCTTGGCCTTTGCCTCGATCGCATCATAATCGAGTTCTTTCGTCTGCGGATTGCGGCAGAAATTGACAAAGTTATACTGCATATGTTCGCCCGTGCAGAACTCGGATTTACGCAGATTGAACGACATGATCGTGTCGCCGGATTTCGCCAGTGCAAAGAACACAACACGGGAAGCAACGCCGATGCTGCCGAGACGTACGATCGCATGATCCGCGCCGTAAAGCGCAGCCGCACGCGCCGTGGCCATACTCTCAAGTTCGGACGGCATTTCCATCGAATGATTGTCCATGAACGAGTTGCCGAGTGCACTGCCGCGCAGATACGAAATAAACGGCGATGCCGCGTTGGCCGTCGGCACGAGGGACAGCGTATCGAGCTGACGCTCAATCTCGCGGTCGACAATCGCATAAAGGCTCGGGTCAAATCCCGCCATGCGGGAAAGAAGCTTTTCTGTATCCATAAAATCAAGTCCCCTTTGTCTGACTACGGTATAACTACATGGCATAATTTGAGGATGTTTTGTTCACATGATCTGCATATGATGATCAGTATATGTTATGTATTCGCCGCATTTTCGAAATTTCCTGTTTATGCCGGCCGGAATTTACAAAAGCGCGTTTCCGGCAAAAAAAGAGCCCCGCCGAGAGGCGGAGCCTTGATGACCTGACAGTCAGCACAGCCGGAAATGTATGGTTTTTGATGATTGATACCGCACGGGATCGCCGTAACGGTTCCGCGCGGGAATAAAGCGATATTGACGAACAGCCGCGAGAGCGGCGCGATCGAGCGCCGGCGTCCCGGAACTTCCTTCAATTGACGCTGACTCGACGCCTCCGTCCAGCCCGATGACAAATGACACCTTGACAGAACCGGTAACGCCGTGGCGCTGTAACGCAGCCGGATAATCGGGATCCGGCGCGGAAAGGAGCTGCGGTCCGACGGCCGCGCGTACACGCTCAGCCGGATCTTCCGGCGGTTCGGGCGGTGCGGGATTTCCTCCGCGCCCTTCGGGAACGCCGGTCGGCGAACCTTCGGGACTGTCACCGTTGCCGGGCCCGTTTCCCGGTCCGACATTGACGTCAGTTCCCGGATTTTTCCCGGCAGCATCTCCCGTTTTCGCGTCAGTAGGCGATGCCTCTGACGTTGACGGTTTTTTTGCCGTTTCCGCCTGATGTTCACGACGGTACTCTTCCTGACGCTCCGGCTCGCGCGTAAATGACTCCGAAATCTCCGGCACACGCTGCGGATTGACCGTCACAACGGGAATATCCGGCGCGGAAACCGTTTCGGGCCTTCCGCCTCCCCCACCCGACGACGCGGATCGCGCGGGCGGTTCCGTATATACGCTGACGGCAATCGGATTGTCCTCCTGCGTCATGACGGAAAGCGTAAACAGTCCCGCTGCTCCCGCCGCAAAAAACAAAAGTCCGTGAATCCCGAGTGACGCGATAACCGCCGTCCATTTTCGCCGTCGCTCTTCCCGCATCACGATCCCCCCTGACCGCTCTCCGCCGCGAGGCCGAAATGCGTAACCCCGGCGCCCTTGAGCTTATCGAGGAACGCGATGACCATGCCGTAATCGATGGACTGATCCGCGCGCACGACGACCGCGAACTGCGGATTCTCCCGGCATTGCTGCGCCGCCTGACGCAACAGCTGTTTTTCCTCAATCGGCTGATCCTCGAGCCAGAGCGAACCGTCCCGGCGCATCGTGACGAGATAAACCGTCTTCATCTGCGTCTCGGCGTGTTCCGCTTTCGGCATATCGACGTCAACGGTTTTGAGATGGATCATCGACAGCGTGCTCATCATGAAAAAGACGAGCAGAAAAAAGATGATGTCAATCATCGGGATGATGATGAGTTCCGGCTTCGTAAAATCGTGACGATTGCGCAGTCTCATGACGAACGCCCCGTTTCCTGCCGTTTTGACTCCGCCGCATAATCATCGGCGTGAGCCTCGACAAACGAAAAACAGAGTTCCATATCCGTCAAAATGTTTTCGACGCGCTGCGTAAAATACGCATGCACGGCAAGCGCGACAATCGCGACGCAAAGTCCCATCGCCGTAGCGATCAGGGCTTCGCCGACGCCGCTCGTAATCCCGGCGGCCTGACCCGACTGAATGTCAAAGACGCGAAACGCCGAAATCATACCGCTGATGGTCCCGAGAAGTCCCAAAAGCGGCGCCATCGTCACGATAACCGACAGATAATAAAGCCGCTGCCGCAGACGGGAAAGCGCTACGCCGGACTGAATCTCCATAAAAGAAGAAACGTTTTTCCCCGCCGCAACGCGCTCCGCCGCTTCCGCAAGGATATTTGCAAGTGACCCGTGAGACGTACGGGCCAAATGTAAAGCCCCCCTGAAATTGCCGCCGTCCATGAGTCCCGCAAACTTCTGCGCAAACGCACGTCCGTCATCGGCACGGGAAAAATACATGGCACGTTCGACCGCGACGGCAACGACAAAAACCGAACAGAGGAGCAGGACATACATCACCGGTCCGCCCTTTTGAAAAAAGAGGATTCCCTCGGTCAGCAAATCAATCCCTGCTTTCTTTATCCGTCAATCATTGACCCGTGAACGATGACCGGCGGCAAAATAGCAGCCGTCATCTTCATACGTCACAATATCCCGGTAACCGCACGATGACAGCAAGCGTCCCGTTTCCTCCGCGGGCGGCAGAAGATGATCTTTCGTTTCTTCCTCCGTCTGATGGATCGCCGCAACAGCCGCGCGGGAAATGTCATGGAAAATCGCGAGGCACCCTCCCTCGCGCAAAAGCGGCAGCATACGGCGAAGGAACTGCTCCTTATGCTCCGCAAAATGCGGATAGACATTGAGGCAGGTAATGACGTCAAATGCGTCACGCGGCAAATCATCGTGCATGACGTCAGCCGTACGGAACGAAATGCCCGTCAAACCGGCGTATTTTTTCCGCGCTTCCGCGAGCATATTCCGCGAAAAATCCACGGCGAGAATGCGCCCCGCATCGCCCGTCAATTCCCGGAGATACGGGAGCAGCACGCCCGTGCCGCTTCCCACATCGAGGATGCAGTCACCCGGCTTTACGGGAATGCGTCTGAGCAGGGCGCGGAGTTTTGACGGCTCCTCGTCCCGCATCGCGTCCCAGCGCGGTGCAATCCGGTCAAAAAATACCTGTTCTTCCGTCATGTCACACACTCCGTATCAGAACCGCGTCGTCAGGGTCAACGTCGCCCAACGGCCTTCCATCGGATAGCCGTAAATCTCGCAGTAATCCTTATCAAAGATGTTGTAAACCGAAGCGTTCAGGGCAACCTGATCCGTGATATTCTTCGTCACGGAGAGATTGTGGACGACGGCACCGCCGAGTTTGACGGCATGGGCATTCATCGGTTTCGCGGACGGATACCCCGCAATGGCGCGCTGGCTTCCCGTGTACTGGATGTCATAGTTGACATTCCAGCCGTCTGCGGCATACTCGGCACCGAGCGAGAGGATATGATGCGGACGATAATCGAGTTCATCCTTCAGCGCGATCTTATCGCCCTGACGCGTGCCGTCTTTGCTCGTACGCTGATACGTGTAGTTCAAATACGTATTGAATTTGCTGCCGAGGCGGTAATTATTCTCCCACTCAATACCCCAGATGTGGACGTTATCGGAGTTATACACATTGAACGGGAACGTATGGACAAAGCTGATGTAATCGTCAATATCCTGATAGAACAGCGAGAGTTTCGTGTCACGCCCTTCCCCGTAGCGATGTTTCAGTGAAAGTTCATACTCCCAGCCTTTTTCCGGATTCAGGGCAGTGCCGTGCGCATAATTGTAACGCTGCATCGGCGTGCCCATGTTCGCATAATACCAGTAGAATTCGGCCATGGACGGGGCGCGCCAAACGCGGTTGATCGAGATGCCCGTTTCCGTGTTTGCGTCATTTTGGAACGTAAAGTTGAATTTCGGCGAAAGGCTGCCGTCATGCAGCGATTTTGTCTGGTTTCCTCCTACGTCCGCGTCCTTATCGCCTTTCGTGCGGTCATAACGAAGACCGATCGTTCCGTGCCAGCGCGGCGTCATCTGCCAACTGTCGGCGAGCCAGATCCCGTAAACATCCTGTTTCTGCGACGGATACAGGGCACCGCCTTCCAGATGCGCCCCGTTATACCATCCGTTGCCGTAACGAAGCTGTTTAAAGTCAAAGCCGTACCCGAGCGTATGGGCGTCACTGACCTGACGCGAACCGCGGTACAGGAGGCCGTCCGATTCATCCGTCACATTATAACGGTCAAACAGCCGATTGTGATTTGACCCGTATTTGACTTCATGCTGTTTTTCGTGATTCGACCAGAGTGTCACGGTATCGGAACTGTCATCGCGCTGCGAATCCCACGTCAGCGAGACATTGTTATGGTAAATTTTGGCAAAAGAACCGTCACCGGCCGTGGCATTGGCGCTCGGGAAATTATCTCCGTACGGCGTCTCCGGATAATAGCTGTTGAAGCCGTTCGTCGATTTCTTGCCGTTTTCGACGACAAGGCCGCGTTTGATCTGCGCATGATCGTAATTGAGAATCAGCCGATCCGTCGGGCTCATGTCAAAACTCAGATTCAACCCGGCACGGCCGTCACTTTCGTCACTGTTGCGCAGCCATGCATCACGGTAAAAACGCGTGCCGTAAACGGCATAATGCAGGTCGCCGGCATTGCCGCCGTACGTCAAGTCATATTGACGCCGCCCCGTCGAGCCCGTCGTCAAACGCAGACGTCCGCCTTCCGCGATGTCACGTTTCGTGACAATATTGATGACGCCGCCTTCCGTCTGACCGTAAGCAACGGCTTTCGCACCTTTCGTGACTTCGATACGGTCAATCCACTCTGCCGGGATCGCATTCCAGTTGACATAACTTCCGCCCATAACACCGGACATGGACTGCGGCACACCGTCAACGAGCACCGTATAATGACGCGAATCATGTCCGCGCAGTTTGATCGAAAGATCCTCGTTGCCGCCGGCATTCGGGCGCGTCTGGAGCTGTACACCGGCTGCTTTCTGCAGAATCTGACCTACCGTCTGCGTGCGGTCTTCGTTATCCGCGCGGATGACCACATCCGGTTTAACGTCAGCCGTTTTCTGCTGCTGACCGTAAACGACCGTGTCCTCCATTTGATACGTCGGCAGATCCGCGGCACAAACCGGCGCCGACAAAGCGAACAGAACCGCTGCCGTCAAGGCTGCCTGCTTTTTCATGTCAATCTCTTCCTCTCTTCAACACTAAAAATCAATCCTGTCGGAACCGCTCAAGACGGCGGACCAACAAAGGAATACAAGCCAGCTGAATCACAATACCGATCATTCCCTTGGCGACCGAATACCCCACATACGTCAACGGCGGCACTGTAATTCCGAGACTTTCGGCAAACAGGGCGAGCGTCAAAGCCGTCCCGAGACGGCCGGCGATCATAGCTCCGATGAGTGATGGAAAAACACCGAGGTGCAATGTCTTATGAAGCAGTCCGCCCGTAAAACCGTACAGTCCGAGTTCGACTGCCATCATCGGCATCACCGGATAAAGCGGCGGCATTCCCGTTGTCAAACTGCTCAAAATCGGTGTCAAAACACCGACAATCAGCCCGAGCCGCGGTCCCAAAAGCAGCCCGGCGAGCAAAACGGGTATATGCATCGGCAGGAAAATCGGCCCCGCCGCACCGACCATATGAAACGCGATCGGCAAAACGACACCGAACGCCATAAACACGGCCGCCTGCACCATATTTTTAACCGTCATCGGATCACCCTTTCGATAAAAATCATATTTTCATTCTAGCATTTCTTTTTTGCCTCTATAAGCCCCCACGGGGGATACAAAATATGACGGTCAAATATCGGACAAAAAAAGAGCCCCGCCGAAACGGCGGAGCCAATGCAGAAATATATGTGTGTTTATGGGAATCGGGTTTTGGTATGCGCCGCACGGGCGCGGGAAGAACGGGATTACTCGCCGATCATCGTACGGATGTCTTCGTCAACCGTGGAGATCGTGCCGATGCCGAACGTATCAACGAGGACTTTGGCAACATTCGGAGAGAGGAATGCCGGGAGCGTCGGGCCGAGATGGATGTTCTTGACGCCGAGAGCAAGCAATGCGAGCAGAACGATAACGGCCTTCTGTTCATACCAGGCGATGTTGTAAACAACCGGCAGTTTATTGACGTCATCGAGACCGAAGACTTCTTTAAGCTTCAGGGCGATGAGGGCGAGCGAATAGGAGTCGTTGCACTGACCCGCGTCGAGGACACGCGGAATGCCGCCGATATCGCCGAGGTTCAGTTTGATGTATTTGTATTTGGCGCAGCCGGCCGTCAGAATAACGGTATCTTTCGGCAGAGCCTTTGCGAATTCTTCATAATAGCTGCGGGATTTCATGCGGCCGTCGCAGCCTGCCATAACGACAAATTTACGAATCGCACCGCTCTTGACGGCTTCAACGACTTTATCGGCAACGGCAAAGACCTGTTCGTGAGCGAAACCGCCGACGATCTGACCCTGTTCGAGTTCCGTCGGAGCAGCGCATTTCTTCGCGAGCTCGATGATCGGCGTGAAATCTTTCTTGCCGTCGACTTCATCGATGTGCGGGCAGCCCGGGAATCCGACAGCGCCCGTCGTAAATACGCGGTCTTTATAGGAATCTTTCGGCGGAACGAGGCAGTTCGTCGTCAGGAGGACCGGGCCGTTGAAGGCTTCGAATTCTTCCTTCTGTTTCCACCATGCGTTGCCGTAGTTGCCGGCGAAGTTTTCGTATTTCTTGAATGCCGGATAATAATGAGCCGGCAGCATTTCGCCGTGCGTGTAAACGTCTACGCCCGTTCCCTGCGTCTGCTCGAGGAGCTGCTGCAGATCTTTGAGGTCGTGGCCGGAAATGAGGATACCCGGGTTCTTGCGAACGCCGAGATCAACAGCCGTGACTTCCGGATTGCCGTACGTTTTCGTGTTGGCCGTGTCAAGGAGGGCCATGCCTTTGACGCCGTAGTTACCCGTTTCGAGAACGAGAGCCGTGAGTTCGTCGCCGGATTTCGTGTCATCGAGGAGCGCGGCGAGAGCCGACTGCATGAATGCGTCGATCGTGTCATCTTCGAAGCCGAGGACGTTTGCATGATGCAGGTAAGCGGCGAGGCCTTTAAGGCCGTACATTTCAAGTTCGCGGAGGCTGCGGACATCTTCGTTTTCCGTAGCGAGGACGCCGACCGTTTTCGCCTTGGCGGCAAAGTCACTTTCCGGACCTGCGTAGAGTGCAGCTTCCGGGAGGCCGCTTGCGTCGCCGAGTTCGCTTACGAGTTCGGCGTTGACGCGGATCGTTTCTTTGACGGCTGCCGTGATGGCTTCCGGGTCAAAGTTGGCGTTGGTGATCGTGATGAAGAGGTTCGTCGAGACGAGGTGGTTGACGCTGACGTCAACGCTCTTGCCTGCAGCGCGCAGTGCCGTCATGGCGGCGCCCGTACCTTTCGTGACATAGATCAAAAGATCCTGCAGGGCGGCGATTCCCGGCTTTTTGCCGCAGACACCGATCTGCGTGCAGCCTTTGCAGCCTGCGGTTTCCTGGCACTGGAAGCAAAACATTTTGTTCTCCATTTCGAAAGCTCTCCTTTTTCCGGTTTATTTAACATATCCGATACACGTTTTCATACGGCCGTTCGGCCTGTCTTACAAGTATCAGTATAGCACCCGAAACGAGGTTTGAACGTAGCAAATGTTACAGAAATGACGTCAAAAGCGAAAAAAGTGAATGTTATTCATAAAAGGCGGGAGCACGACCCCCGACGCAGTTGACAGCTACCCGATGAAAAATGCCCGTTTTCGCTTAATGTAGTCGCCTGTTATCAAACCGCTGCGCTTAAAAGATAACAGGCTCCCGGCGAAAACGGGCATTTTTCATCTCCTGTAGCAAGTCAACCGCGTCGGGGGCCGTGCTCCCTTGCGTTACGGTTTTGACGTCGAGTAAGGGGGAGGGACACGGCGCACGGCGCTTTGCTGGGAAAGCGTAAAGAAAAAATCCGTTTTCGCCTGCCGCCTGAATTGTTTAAGCGCAGCGGTTTGATTCAGGCGGCTTTGATTAAGCGAAAACGGATTTTTTTAGCGGCAGTGTGGCGGCGTGCGCCGTGTCCCTCCCCCGTCTCGGAGTCGCGCGTCAACATCAAAGCCGGAGCACCACCACTCCGCCGCTGACGCCGTCTCACTATGTCAAATTTTTAAACTTCACTGAGTACGTATTCGGCCCGCCCGCTGACCTCATAGGGTCCGAGACCCGCGGGAAGATATGCTGTCTCTCCTTTTTCGAACGTCACGTCAACACCGTTTGCCGAGACTTGGAGGCTCCCGGAAAGAACCGTGAACGACTGGAACGAACCGTTGCTGACGCGGAAACGGGACGTGCCGTTCAGTTTGACGTCATACGCCGTAAAAAACGGGCAGGCGCGCAGGAGATACAGCTCGACCCCGTCGCAGATGTCAAGAATCGCCTCCGGCGTATGCGGCTCGTCAATCGGCCCGCAATGCAGGACATTAAGCGCCTCCTCGACATGGAGCTCCCGCTGTTTCCCCGTCTTCGGGTCAAGCCGCCCGTAATCGTAGAGACGGTACGTCGTATTCGAACTCTGCTGAATCTCACAGAGCACAATCCCCTTACCGATCGCATGCAGCGTACCTGCCGGGATAAAGAAAATATCCCCCTTATGCACCGGAACGCGGCAGCAAACTTCCAGAAGCGTCCGATCCTTGACACGTTGACGCACCTCATCATGCGTCACTTCACGGTTAAACCCGTAAAGAAGTGAAGCCCCGAGTTCGCAGTCCACGATATACCACATCTCCGTCTTGCCCGACTCATGCTCCATACGCCAATTATAACGGCTGTCCGGATGAACCTGCACCGAAAGATCACGCGCCGAGTCAATGAGCTTAATGAGCAGCGGAAACTGCGGAAAACGCGCCGCGCGAATGCCCATCACTTCCTCCGCGCCGTTCTTCGCGATCCAATCCGCGAGCGTCATCCCGGCGGCGGGGCCGTTCGCAATGACACTGAGCCCGTCCGGATGACACGAAAGCTCCCAACTTTCCGCGACATTCGGGAGATCCGAAGACTTCCCGTACTCCTCCTTCAGCCGCTTACCGCCCCAAAGCGTCTCTCGCAGAAACGCCTTCAACTTCATCGGATATAACACAACGTCCATCCTTTCTCAACGGAACAAATCCAACAACTGCTTGCCGATCAAAATCGTCGTCATCGTAATAAACAGCGGACGCACAAACCCCGTACCTTTACGAAGCGCCATATGTGCCCCGCACCACGCACCCGCAATCTCCGCCAAACCGAACGGAATAACATACGACCAAACAACATTGCCGAAATAAATAAACATCACAACCGCCGAAATATTACTCGCAAAATTCAGCGCCCTTGCATTCCCGGCCGCACCGATAAAATCAAACCCGATCGCCAAAAACGCAAACAGCAGGAACGACCCCGTCCCCGGCCCGAAAAAACCGTCATAAAAACCCAGCGAAAACGCAAACACGCCCGCAAGCACCATCATACGTCTTGACAGCCCGCGAAACTGATTTTCCCGGCCCCAATCCTTCTTCAAAATCGTGTAAATCAAAACAAGGATCAACATAATAACAACCAGCGGCCGCAAAATATCCGGAGGAATCAACTGAACAACCGCAACACCGAGAGCCGAACCGAAAAGCGAAAGCGGAAACAGTCGCTTGAGTACCCATTGATCAATCTTACCGGATCGCAAAAACGTCGTAAAACTCGTCGCCGCGCCCATAATCGCGCCCGCCTTATTCGTCCCGAGCGCCATAACCGGAGGCAACCCCGTCCACATCAAAGCCGGAATCGCAATCAAACCGCCGCCCCCGACAATCGAATCAACAAACGACGCCATAAACCCGAAAAACACCAAAAACATCAGCGTATTGACGTCAAGAAGCTCCATACCTTCGCCCCCTTACAGTAACTTATATTGTACCATAAAAACGACAAAGCGAGAACTCCATCCGCGCCAAACTTTGACACGTAATCTGCTTCAACTTCCAAGCTGCCCGATACAAAAATCCCGTCTCCCCAACGTCCGGATTCTTTGACGTCAACCGAAAAGTAAGGGGGAGCACCGTTGATTCGGATGACCTTGCTACAGGAGGAAGGGAATCCTTTGACGTCAAACCGAAATCTAAGGGGGAGTGACGCGGTTTCGGATGACCTTGCTGCAGGAGAGAAAAAATCCCTGTTTTCACACGGAGCCTAAATTGTTTTAGCGAAGCGATTTGATTTAGGCGACTTTAATTAAGTGAAAACAGGGATTTTTTATCGGGCAGCAGGCAGCCGAAACCGCGTCACTCCCCCGATCTTAACATGTCAACGTCAAAGAACGGCCGTAGCTTCAACTTCACACAGCGCTCCCGCCGGCAAATCCTTCACCGCAACACAGCTCCGCGCCGGCTTACTGACAAAATGCTTCGCATAAACCGCATTAAACGCCGCAAAATCCTGGATATCCGCAAGGAAGCAAACCGTCTTCACCACATGAGTCATATCCGTCCCGGCTGCCGCGAGAACCGCTTCAACATTCTTGCAGCACTGCTCCGCCTGGCCCTCGATATCCGTCGCCTCAATCTTGCCCGCAGCCGGATTAATCGCAATCTGACCCGAAAGATAGAGCACACCGTTTGCCTCAATCGCCTGACTGTACGGGCCGACAGCAGCCGGCGCCTTGTCCGTATGAATAACGTTCATGATTATTACCTCCTGTAAACGAATGTATGCCTCTATTGTAACGCAAATGCCATTTCCTTACAAGCAAAAGCAAAGATCCCCCTGCTCCCGTTAACACAAAACAAAAAACGACTCCCGAGCCGCCCGACACCGAAATCCGATGTCAGACAGCCCGGAAGCCGTCCCCTGATAGTTCTTACCGATCCGATTGACGTCAAACTCAGCGCAGACGGTCAATCGTAAACGACCCCGTCTCCACTTCCTTGCGGTGGCAGTGCGGGCACTCATTCTCGATGAGTCCCGTATAGCCGCAGACCGGATCGCGGTCAACCGGATGATTGATCGAGAAATAGCCCATGTCATGGTCATGCATCGCGCGGACAATCGCTTCGAACGCCTTGACATTCTTTGACGGATCGCCGTCCATCTCGATATACGCGATATGACCGGCATTTTCGAGCGCGTGATACGGTGCTTCAATGCGGATCTTGTCAATCGCCTTGATCGGATAGTATACCGGCACATGACTCGAATTCGTCATATATCCGCGATCCGTGACGCCCGGAATGACGCCGTAATCGCGTTTATTCGCGCGCTGGAACTGACCTGCCGTCGACTCGGCCGGCGTACCGAACGTCGACCAGTTGCGATGTTCCGCCGTCGTATAGTCATCCGTGCGCTGACGCATATGACCGACGATCTCGAGGCCGAGTTTCTGCGCCGCTTCGCTTTCACCGTGATGATGACCCGTCAGTGCGACGAGGCATTCCGCGAGTCCGCAGAACCCGATCGAATACGACGCATGCTTCAACACATCTTTAATCGAATCCGTCGGCTTGAGCTTTTCGCTGTCCATCCAGACGCCCTGGCCCATGAGGAACGGATAATTGTACACATGCTTCTGTTCGATGACGCTCAAACGATCGAGCAGATAATCGTGGCTCAGCGTAATATAATGATTGTAAAGATCCCAGAACTCCTGCATCATCGCATCGTGATCATCCGGGAACTTCTTGCGCGCCTCGAGCGCGAGCTTCGGCAGATTCAGCGTCACGAATGAGAAATTGCCGCGGCTTCCCGATTCTTCCGGACCGTTGATATTGCTCATGACGCGCGTACGGCATCCCATCGTCGCCACGCAGCTGTTGTAATTACCCGGTTTGTAATACTGCAGATTATACGGCGCATCGAGATTGACGAAATTCGGGAACAAACGCTTCGCGCTGACACGGCAGGACTTGAGGAAGAGATCGTAGTTCGGATCGCCCGAATTGTAGTTGACACCGGCTTTAAGCTGGAACACCGAAATCGGGAAAATCGGCGTTTCGCCGTTGCCGAGACCGGACCAGATCGCATTGAGGACTTCGTCAATGACGAGTCGGCCTTCCGGCGACGTATCCATGCCGTAGTTGATCGAAGAAAACGGCACCTGCGCACCCGCACGGCTGTGCAGCGTATTGAAATTGTGAATGAGAGCTTCCATCGCCTGATGCGTTTCCTCGACAACATCACGGCAGGAAAGCAGATAAATATTGCGTGCGTCAAGCGCAATGTCTTCCGTGATCATCGCAAAACGTTCGCTGAGGATCGTCTCGAGACCTTTGCGGATCTCGACAACGGCCTCGGAATAATGAACATCCGACGCCGACTCCGTATAGCGGCAGCGGTCAAAGTCCATGACATCCGCCATTTTTTTCTTGAACGCTTTGTCCGACTGGAACTCGAGCGTGCCGAACCGATAAATCATCGCCTTATAGCTTTCCTCAAGGACGGCTTTGCGGAACGATTTCCGGACGCCTTCGGCCATTGCATAGTCAAACGCGTTGATACTCTGACCGCCGAACATATCATTCTGGTTCGACTGAATCGCGATGCAGGCAAGGCTCGCATACGCGCGGATCGAATTCGGCTCGCGCAGGAAACCGTGACCCGTCGAAAAACCGCCGTGGAAGAGCTTCAGCAGGTCAATCTGACAGCAGTTGAACGTAATAAGGGAGAAATCCTTGTCATGGATATGGATGAAGTTTTTGCGGTCCGCCTCGGCGTACTCTTCTTTGAGTACGTAGTTGTCAACGAAATGCTTCGCCCCTTCGGCACCGAGTTTGAGCATGATGCCCATCGACGCGTCCGTGTTGATGTTTGCGTTGTCGCGTTTGAGGTCGGAGTCAACGGCATCGGCAAAGAAAACGTCACGGTAAGACTCCATGAGATGTTTCTGTGCGGCGCGGCGTTCCGCATGACGCTGACGATAACGGATATAGCGGCGTGCGACATCGTAGCAGTCCGCCTTCATGAGCTCCTGCTCGACGACATCCTGAATATCCTCGACGCTGACATTCTGACGGTCACGGATGACCGTTTCGACATTTGACGTCACCGCGTCAACCTGCTCTGCCGTCATCAGTTCTCCGCCGTCACGATTTGCAGCGGCAATGGCGTTATAAATCTTAGAACGATCATAGGCCACCGTATGGCCGGACCGTTTTGTTACAGTTCTGAGTGTCATAGTACGCACGATGCCACCACTACATCCTGTGACATCTTCCTCCTCTTTTTCTATATCTTGTGGTTTTCACCTGACAGGAATCTATTATAGCAAAAAAGCCGATGCCGTGCAATGCGCAAATATAGCGTCCAAATTCCCCCTGTTGACGCTGACGCGTCAGGATGCCCCTTTTTGACCGAATCCGGCGAAAACGACGTCAAGTGCGGGACAGATTCGGCGTCAAAAACGTCTATTGTCAAACCGCCCGGATCATGATATACTATTTAGGTATCCGATGCGGGCATAGTTCATCGGTAGAATGAAAGCTTCCCAAGCTTTAGAGGGCGGTTCGATTCCGCTTGCCCGCTCCAATTGACACGTCAGCCTGCCATGCGGCAGGCTTTTTTGTTTGTCGATTCGGCCATATGCGCCGAACTTCCCCGCCGTCAAAGCCGCAACAGTCAAAAAGCCGGGTGATCCGAATGTACGGACCGCCCGGCTTTTATGCTGTCAACCTGTTGAAGGTGCCCTCGTTAATTGTCCCAGAAATGGAACGCCTTATGAAGCAGATTCTGCTTTTCCTCGGCTTCGACATGGTGCTGCGTACTCATCGCTTTGTCACTGCCGTCAATGGCACTGACGCCGCGGATTTCCGGCAGCCATTCTTCCGAGAACAGCGGTTTATCCATGATGAGGTTGCCGACGGCGCGTTTCATCTTCGTCTTGTCGACAATACCTTCCTGCAGATACTCACCGATAATATGGCCGAGTTCCTTCATGTCTTTTTCACGCAAAGCGCGCGTCGTCGGGTCAAGGCTCGAGAGACGAAGAGCCTGGATTGACGTGTTGTCATAAGTCTGAACTTCATCGGCTTTGACGAGCAGGCCGACTGACGCAAGATCGTGCGCGGCTTTCTCCGCGCTGCCCGGCGTACGGACGAGGACGAGATGGTTCTCCGTATCGCCGCAAAGCGTTTCGGCACCGGCTTCTTTCAAGCCTTCCTGAAGCGCTTTGGCATTCGCACAGACCTGATCGCAGTAAGCGCGGAAACTCTTCGTGCCGGCTTCGCGGAACGTCATCGCGAGCGAAGCGAGGATGTTCTTTTTGCGGACGACAAAGCCCGTTTTCAGAACGGCATCTTCGAGTTTGTCTTTCAGTTCGTTCGTCGTCAGAACGATCGCGTTCTGCGCGCCGCGCAGCGAATCGCTCGTCGGGAATGTCACGACATCGGCGTACGGAACCGGCGAGTCAACGACGTCAGCCGCGACGAGTCCGGCATTCTGGCTGATGTCAACCCAGAAATACGCACCTGCGTCATGAGCGATCTTCGCCATCGTGCGGTAATCGGCCTGACGCGGATAATTGACCGGGGAAAACAGTACGACTTTCGGCTGACATTCCGCCACGCGCTGACGCAGATGCTCCATGTCAATCTGCAGCGTATCCGGTTCGTTGCTGAACTTCTCAAACTTATATTTGATGAGCCAGTTTTCCGTATGCGAGCGTTTACGCAGATTGTACGACAGGATCGTACCGCCCTCCGGGGCAAGTGCGTAAAGAACAACATGCGAAGCCGTCTGGATATTCGGGATGCAGACGAGTGCATGCTGCGAACCGAAAAGACGGTTGACGCGTTCCTCGGCCAGATTCTCGAGTTTTTCGAGGCTGTGAACGGAATGATAATCCGCATAGCCGTTGCCGAGGATACTGCCTTTGAGGTATGCCGCAAACGGCGAAATCGCATTTGACGTCGGCAGAAGCGACAGACTGTAGCGCTGGTTTTCGACCTCGTCCTGCAGAATGCCGAAGATCTCCGGGTCAAACGACTCCATCATATTTAAAAGAATACCATTATCCATTTGTTACGAAATTCCTCCTGCAAAAACATGTCCCGATCAGAACGACCAGATCAGCGGAATGACGACCGTGCAGACGATCAGGGAAACGATAACGAGCGGTACACCGACTTTGACATAATCCATAAAGCGGAAACCGCCGGCTCCGAGAACGAGTGTGTTCGGCGGCGTAGCAACCGGCGTCGTGAATGCGCAGGATGCGGCGATACCGATCGCCATGATAACCGGATACGGGGAAACGCCGATCGACTGAGCGATCGAAATACCGATCGGAGCGAGCAGAGCCGCTGCGGCAGTATTTGACATGAACTGCGTGAGTCCGCAGGACAGGATGAACATCGCGATAACGATGACAAACGGAGACGGGTCGGAACCGATAATGCCGACGACAAAGTCCGCGATCAGTTTACCTGCGCCCGTTTTATCCATAGCGCCCGCAAGCGGAAGCATACCGGCAAACAGGAAAATCGTAACCCAGTCGATGCCTTCATAAGCCTGACGTTCCGTAAGGCAGCCCGTCAATACGCAGGCGAGTGCGCCGATGATCGCCGAAACCTGCATCGGAATGTGAATCTGTTTCGAGAACATCATCGCGAAAACGACGAGGATGAGGATGACAGCACAAATCGCCATCTTTTTCTTGTCATGCGGAGCGGCAGAATCTCCCGTGTCAAGGCTTGCATTCGCCATATGACGCGGGCAGAGACGGCGTCCGATCGTGAGCATGTAAGCCATGCCGACGAGGGAAAGCGGAATACCGATCCAGGCAAATTCGAAGAAACCGAACGGCTGCAAACCGCTGGCTTCAAGCGTTGCACTCATGAGGATGTTCGGCGGAGTACCGATCATCGTAATCGTACCGCCGACGTTTGCCGCAACGGCAAGAGCCATTAACTGCGGCGAAACCGGAATGCGCGCAGCCGCACAAATCTGTACGACAACCGGCATTAAGCAGGCAACAGTCGCCGTATTCGACGAAACCGAGGACAGCACAATCGTGATGAGCATGAGTGCCGCCATCAAACGCTGTTCGCCTGCGCCCGCTTTACGGACAACGGCAACGCCGATCGTCTGTGCTAGACCGGTCCGAAACATTGCCGCACCGATAACGAACATACCGGCAAACAAAACGACGGTCGAATTTGACAGTCCCGAGAACACTTCTTTCGGCGAAAGAACTCCTAAAAGTCCCAACGCCACCGCGGCGCCCATCGCCGTAACCGCCAACGGAATCAGCTCCGTTGCGAAGAAAAATGCGGCCACTGCGAGAACGCACAGGGTCAAACTAGCTGGATCCATATTCATCGCCTCTCATTAAGTAAAAATAATCGCTGATTTTTCTTATTATACCCCAAATTTGACGGAAATGACAATATAAACTGAAAATAAAACCACAAAGTATGCAAGAAAAGAATAGAAAACCCGTATCGTCGGTTATCCGATTCTGTGATTTGACAGGAATACAGCGTTTTCCGCCCGAAACTATTCCCTTTCCTCCTATCCTGTATTACACTTAACGTGTGTGTATGATATAGGAAGGAGAATTGACTTGAGCCAAACGCTACGCGATCTTCCGCAGGGCAAAGCCGCAACTGTCGTTACCGTCGGCGGCAGCGGCGCTCTGCGTCAACATTTTCTCGATATGGGCATCATTCCCGGTGCCGTCATTACGTTTATCAAATTCGCACCGCTCGGCGATCCGATGGAGTTCCGCATCCACGATTATGAACTGACCCTGCGCGTCGCCGACGCCGAAAAGATCACGATCACGGACATCCGCGAACCGGAGCCCGTCAATCGTCAGGAATTGACGGAAACGCTGACGAACCACCCCGGTCTCGGCGAAGCCGGCAAATACCATGACAAAACGACGGAGCATGCGCTCCCCGACAATCTCATGTTGACATTTGCCCTTGCCGGCAACCAGAACTGTGGTAAAACGACGCTGTTCAACCAGCTCACGGGTGCAAACCAGCATGTCGGCAACTTCCCCGGTGTCACCGTCGACCGCAAAGACGGACGCATCAAAGGCCATGCAAACACGCTCATTACGGACCTCCCGGGCATCTACTCGATGTCGCCGTACACGAGCGAAGAAATCGTCACGCGTCAGTTTATCCTGAAAGAAAAGCCTCTCGGCATCATCAACATCGTTGACGCGTCAAATATCGAACGCAACCTCTACCTCACGATCCAGCTCATGGAACTTGACGTCCCGATGGTCCTCGCCCTTAACATGATGGACGAAGTCCGCGCGAACGGCGGCTCGATCCGCGTCAACAAGATGGAAGAAATGCTCGGCATCCCGGTCATCCCGATTTCGGCCGCAAAAAATGAGGGCATCGACGAGCTCGTCGACCATGCCCTCCATGTCGCGCATTATCAGGAAAAACCGCTGCGTCACGATTTCTGCAGCGAAGACGTACTCGGCGGTGCCGTTCACCGCGCGATGCACAGCATTATGCATCTTATCGAAGATCACGCGGAAAAAGCCGGTATCCCGATCCGGTTTGCCGCGAGCAAACTCGTCGAAGGCGATCCGCGCGTCCTCGACGCCCTGCAGCTCGAAACGAACGAGCAGGAAACGATCGAACACATCATCAAGCAAATGGAGCACGAAAGCGGACTCGACCGCGCGGCCGCGATCGCCGCGACGCGTTTTTCCTTTATCGACGACGTTTGCCATGCCACGGTTATCCGCCCGCACGAAAGCCTCGAACACGCGCGCAGTGCCCGCATTGACAAGGTTTTGACGGGAAAATATACGGCGATCCCGGCGTTTCTCGGCATTATGGCGCTCGTCTTCTTTTTGACGTTCAACGTGATCGGCGCGTTCCTGCAGGACTTGCTCGCAGACGGGATTGACGCGCTTTCCGTGATAACGGCCGACGCGATGACGGCCGCTGACGTCAATGACGTCGTCCAATCGCTTGTCATTGACGGTATTTTTAACGGCGTCGGTACGGTTGTCAGTTTCCTGCCGATTATCGTGACGCTGTTTTTCTTCCTCTCGCTCATGGAAGACAGCGGCTACATCGCGCGCGTCGCGTTTGTTATGGATAAACTGCTGCGCCGCATCGGACTTTCGGGACGCAGTATTGTCCCGATGCTCATCGGGTTCGGCTGTTCCGTCCCGGGCGTCATGGCGACGCGGACTCTGCCGTCGGAACGTGACCGTCGTATGACGATCCTGCTTATGCCGTTTATGAGCTGCTCGGCGAAGCTCCCGATCTACGCGTTTTTTATCGCGGCGTTTTTCCCGCATCAAGGCGGGCTCATTATGACAGGGCTTTACCTGCTCGCCATCGCGATCGGCGTTGTTTCGGCGTATTTTTTGAAGGATACGCTCTTTAAAGGCGAGGCCGTGCCGTTTGTCATGGAGCTGCCGAATTACCGCATGGTCAGCGCGAAAAATGTCGGGCGTCTCCTCTGGGACAAGGCCCGCGATTTCCTTGAGCGCGCGTTTTCCGTTATTTTTATCGCGACGATTGTCATTTGGTTTTTGCAGACGTTTGACCCGCAGTTTAATATTGTCGATGATTCTTCGACGAGTATGATGGCGATTGTCGGCGGCTGGCTCGCTCCGATTCTTTCCCCGCTCGGTCTCGGAGATTGGCGCGTCGCGACGGCGCTGATTTCGGGTTTTCTCGCGAAGGAGAGTGTCGTGTCGACGCTGTCGATTCTCTACGGTACGATGGATTCGATTACGGCGGTTATGTCCGTTCAGGGCGCGGCGAGTATGCTCGTGTTTTGTCTCCTCTATACGCCCTGTGTCGCCGCCATCGCCGCGATTCGCCGCGAGCTCGGGGACAAATGGGCGGTCTGTGTCGTCATCCAGCAATGCGCGATCGCCTGGATTGCGGCGTTTGCCGTCAGGCTGCTTTTTGAAGTACTTTGACCCGACGGGACAGCAAAGCGGATCCTGCTATGAAAAATATCGACTAACGGCAGAAGGACGGGGCATCCCTTCTTTAAAGCTACAGGCTAAACGGCAGACGGTTTCACCTAATTTTGTCGCCCCGTTGTTAAACGCGCTTCGCTTGAACGAAACAACGGGGCTCCCAGTGAAACCGTCTGCCGTTCTTAACGCCTGCTGACGCAAATCAGTCGGGCTGCTCCGTCCTTCTGCCTCAAGCAACTGATACATTGACGCAGGATCCGCTTTACTGTCCCTCAAATTTATCTGAAACCGCAAGGCAGCAGGGCAAGCGCTCCGTCTGCGTAGAGAGGTCGTCAGGGAGGGAGACTGATCCGGCTGACTTGCTGCGAAGAGGCGTTAAGAAAGAAATCCGCTTTCGCCCTGTCGCCTGAATTGTTTAAGCGAAGCGGTTTGATTCAGGCGACATAAATTAAGCGAAAGCGGATTTCTTTTAGCCGTCAGTGTGGAAGCCGGAACAGGCTCCCTCCCCGACGGCCGAACGAAGCAGACGGAGCGCTTGCCCCGCTGCCGGTGTCCCGTGTCAATTTTTGGCTTTATCGATCATCCTCTGCAGCATATCGGCGGGGAGTCCCGCGAGGAGGCGCTTCATGGTATCGCGGGACGCGTGACGGAGCATCATCCGGACGCCCATAGGCATCTTTTTGACCATGCGTTGACGTTCCTCGGGTGTCGACTGCGGGAGCATTTCCTGCAGGAGTTCGTCGAGGTTGTCGCTTTTTCCTTTCGCTGACTCGTCAACCGGCGTTTGACGCTCTGCGGGCTCGGATAAAACCTGCAGGCATTCGAGTAAGCTCTGCGTTAAACTGATGTACCAAAACTCGCCTGCAGGCGTCAGCCGGTACATCCCATCATGCGAAAATGATCCGAGTCCGCGGCGTTCCCAAAGGGAAAGGACCGGTTTGAGGCCTGCGACGAGGTGATTCGACGCCGATAAACTGCGAAAATCAATATAACCCTGCTCGAAGCCCGCGACAATCCGGTTCGCGGCTTCCTGCAGGTTTTTTTCTGCCTGCGCCGCCATCATCATGATCGGTTTTTGCTGTTGGCAAACCATGGCTGTATACGGCGCGAGTTGACGCTGCTGCATGAAGGTGAAGCCGCCCGCTTTTCCGCCCGCGCCGCAGCCGAACGGATAGACGACGGCGCCGGTTTTCGCCATCGTGTTATAGAGGCTCCGCTCGCGCGATCCGCGGCTCCAGTGGCAGAGGGAAAGCCGCGAAAAACCCGCATCCGCGAGATATTCGCGCGCCGCGATGTACATGTCAGCCTGCTCCGCGATCGTTGCGGGCGCGGGGACTTTGCCCGTTTTTACCGCCTGTTCGAGCCGTCCGCCCGGGAATGTGTTGAGCTGGTAAAGGTCAATGCCGTCCACGCCGGTCGCGGCGAGTGTTTTGACGTCATCGAGCCAGACGTCCATGGTTTGACCCGGCAGTCCGTAAATGAGGTCCGCGATCACGGCCACGTCAAAACGCCGAATCTCCGCGAGCCGCGCGAGCACCTCTTCGCGCGAATCGAGGCGCCCCATTTGACGCCGCACGTTCGTGTCAAAACTTTGCACGCCGAGTGACACGCGGTTGACGCCGCCGTCCAGCCAGGCGCGGATTTTTTCGGGCACGAGGTCATGTACACGCCCCTCGATCGTAAATTCGCAGGTTGACGTCAGGTTGAAATTCTCCCGCACGGCCGCAAGAAGCCGCTCCGCATTTTCCGCCGAGAGCGACGTCGGCGTGCCGCCCCCGAGATAGACACTGTCAATCGGGGTGCCGAAAAATTGACGCCGATGACTTTCGCGGTACATTTCCTCGATGAGCAGATCGACGTATTCGTCCTCCTGCTCCCGGCTGCCGAGATTTTGAAAAAATCCGCAGTACAGGCACCGCGTCTGACAAAACGGGATATGAATGTACACCGCATGCTGACGCGAACGGTCGGCCGGCTCGTCCAGAATCCGCTGCCAAACGGCCTGTTGATCGCGCTTTGCGACCGGCTCGCCCATGAGTCCCGCATGCACGACCCGTTTTGACGCGAACGCCTCGTGCAGCGGATCCTTCGTCTCCCGCCCGAGCAGAACGGCCCGCTTTTCTTCGGTCAGCCCGCTCAAATATTTCTCCAGATTCATGATGCACCTCCCGTAAATTCCGTTGATTTTCTCTATTATAACATAGAAAAAGCCGCCATACGGCGGCTCTGCCGAGTGAGTTAGTGAGGCTCACCGCGGCTTAAAGGCTGATTGCAGAACTACTGCCTGTCCAGCCATTTGCAGATGAGGTGACAGGTCACACCTGCTGCGACAGACAAAAGAAAAGTATAGATAATATGTGTATCCACAATGGGCCACCTCCTTTCGGCGGTGGTTCCGCAACAGGATCAGTATAACAGAATAATTGACAACAAAACAAGATCAGCGGTATAATGACATTGACAAAAGGATAGATAGTAGTATCCACAATGAAGACCGCGGAGTAGTGACCCGCGGTTTTTTTATACTCAGAAAAGGAGTCAAAAATGGAAACATTCACCTACACCCCGATCGGCCGCGTCAAATCCCCGTTCAAAGACCGCAACCACGCGCCGAAATTCTACACCGAAAGCGGTGACGTCACCGCACAGATCGACATCCTGCCGCAGTACAAAGACGCCCTTCTCGGCATCGAGCCCGGCATGGAGCTCCTCGTCATCTTTGCATTCCATCTGCTGCACGAAACCGCACTTCAGGTCAAAAAGCGCGGCACCGGCCCCGTCACCGGCGTTTTCGCCACACGCAGCCCGCGCCGCCCGAACCCGATCGGCGTCTCCGTCATCCGCGTCACTGACGTCAAAGACACGACGATCACCTTCACCGGCGTCGACATGCTCGACGGCACGCCCGTACTTGACATCAAAAAACAGGCCTGACACGTCAAAAAGGACCGCCCCGGATCACACCGGAACGGTCCTTTTTCTTTTGTGTCAACATCAATGTCAACCGCGTCAATCAAGCTTCAATGTCTTCAGATACTCACTGAACTTCGCCCCGAGGTCTTCCCGGCGCAGGGCGAACTCGACAGTTGCCTGCAAAAAACCGAGTTTGTCGCCGAGATCGTAACGGCGGCCGTCAAAATCGTAGGCGTACATCGGCTGCTGCTTTGCGAGCGCGCAAAGTGCGTCCGTGAGCTGCACCTCGCCGCCCTTACCCGGAGCCGTGTGCTCGAGGATTTCGAAAATCTCCGGCATAATGATATACCGACCGAGAACAGCGAGATGACTCGGCGCGTCCTTCGCCGCCGGCTTTTCCACCATCGATTCGACGCGCAGACACTTCGGATCGTCCGTCGGCACGCCCTTGACGATACCGTACGACGAAACCTTGTCCTCCGGCACCGTTTGACAGCCGAGAACCGATCCGCCCGTCTTCTCATACACATCCATGAGTTGACGCAACGCCGGACGATACGGATTATACACGACATCATCGCCGAGGAGAACCGCAAACGGCTCATCATCGGCAAACGCCTTCGCGCAGAGGATCGCGTCCCCGAGCCCGCGCATCTCGCGTTGACGGATATAAAAAACCTGAATGGCCGCCGACTGATTGATGAGCTTCAGCTGCTCGAACTTGCCCTTTTTCCTCAGCTCCGCCTCGAGACGCGGCGCCGAGTCAAAATACGACTCGATCGCCCGCTTGCCGTGACCGGAAACGATCAAAATCTCCTCAATACCGCTGTCCAGCGCCTCCTGCACGATATACTGAATCGTCGGCGTGTCAACAATCGGCAGCATTTCCTTCGGCGTCGCCTTTGTCGCCGGCAAAAAACGCGTCCCGAACCCCGCCGCCGGGATCACCGCTTTACGGATCCGCTTCATACGTTCGCCCCCTAAAACCGATTTCGTTTCTGTCAAATAAAAACACCGTCTGTCGTCAACGTCAAACCGTCGCGGCTAAAAAAGGGGAGCCGCAAAGCTCCCCGTATGTACTTCATCAATACTGCCACTGCAGACCCGCCGTCGCAAAGACATCGCGGTCCCCGCGGCTCGTGAAATCTGCACTGTTAATCTTCGCCACACCGAGCGAAGCATTCAGGAACATATTGTCACTGACCTTCGCACTGCCGCGAACCGCAGCCTCATTGACCGTCGGATTATTCAGCACGTCGCGCGTATACTCCGTGCGCTGGAAATACGCACCGAGCGTGACATTGCCCGGCATATAATGGTTGACGTCAACATAATATTTGCGCGCATTATTGCCCATATTATCCCCGATAATATCGCCGCTGTACGTCCAACCGTTATTATAACGCTGATGAACATACCAGTAATTATTCGTCGACGCATACTCCGCCGTCATATCCCACGAACCGTCGCGCGTGAGCTGCGGCAGATACACGCCGAAACGATACGCGCGTTCCGTCGGCGTCAAACCGCCGGCATCCTCACCGTAAACTTCGCCGTAGAACTGTACCCCCGGCAGACGGAACCGGAAATCGCCGCCCGCGATATCATCCCAGCGGTCCTTTTCGCGGCCGGAATTCTTCGCGACGAGCCATTTGCCCCAGTCATTCCCGGAAAGATGACTGCCGTCACCGCCGAGCATCGACACACGCGCGAGACCGAACGTAAAATAATCCGTCGGCGTATAATCCGCGCGCAGACCGAGCAATCCCGCGTCATCATAATCCGTACCGGAATGCGTACGTTTCGCAACATCCGAACGGTCATCCTCGAGCTGCGCATAAAACGCATGGTAATTCTGCTTGCCGAGGAAACGGAAGAACCCGTGCATCGGGCGATCATCCTGTAAATGAACCTGAACGGCAGTCAGCGGCTTTACCGTATTGCTGACCGTAAACGTCCCGGTCTTGCCCTGACCCCAAGTCAAAGCCTCGCGACCCGCTTCCCACTCGAGAACGCCCGTACGCGTCTTTACATATCCTTCCTCGAGTTTCAGCTCCGTGTCATCGTCATCATTCCAGCTGACACGCGGCGTAATCGAAAGTGCCGTCTCATGACCGACATTACCGGAGAACGTCCCCTTCAAAACCGCATTAAACCCATCGGCATAATGATACCCGTTCTTTCCCTGGAACGGCTGCCACGAAGCCGTATGCGGACGCGCATAGTCATATTCCGACTTGTCACTGTTATAGTTCGTCAGCTCCAGCGACATATCGCGCATCGCGAGATTATCCTGATCGGCCTTGCCTTTCAGCACCTCGATCTCCGGCGCCACATAATGCTCGAGCTCGCGAAGCTGATCCTTCAGATACGCCGGCATCGGACGAAGTTTCGCATTCGCCTCGGCCTGCATAACCCATTTCGCCATCTGCATGCGGCTGTACGGTTTCGCCCCGTTCGGCAGGTCATCGATATATCCCATACCGTTGAGTTTGTCGAGATACGTATAATAAACACTTCCGACCGGAACATTCGCCGTCACCGCGGCAGCATCCGTCACAGACGGCATCATCGAAACAGCGGCAAACGCAGCCGCCAAAACGGCAATCTTCTTATTCACAGGATTTCCCCTTTTCTTCGTGTCAAGTCAAGCGCGAAGCCGCCGAAACAGGGCATAGCATCGCAATATTACAACATATATTCCATTTTATCGCCCGAAAGCCTGTCATGTCAAGGAAAAAGGGCGCAGCCGTCAGGCCGCGCCCCATTCGCGTCAATTAAAATTTGAATGTATCCGCAAGGCCCAGCCACTTCTGGTCCTTATCGCTGAGTACCAGCTTCGTCCCGTCCGTCAACTGATACCCCGACGCGTCAGCCGAGCCGGGATAAACGCCCTCGACCTGCGGCCACGCGATCCCGATCGCGGGATCATTCCACGCCATACCGCCCTCGTCATTCGGATGCCAAAAATCATTGACCTTATAGCAGAACTCCGCGACATCCGAGAGCACGAGGAACCCGTGCGCAAAGCCCTCGGGGATCAAAAACTGTTTCTTGTTCTCCGCCGTGAGCTCCACACCGTACCACTTGCCGTACGTCGGAGATCCGCCGCGCAGGTCAACCGCGACGTCAAACACACTGCCGCGAACCGCGCGCACGAGCTTGCACTGCGGGAAATGCTTCTGAAAATGGAGCCCGCGCAGCACGCCCTTCGTCGACATCGACTGATTATCCTGCACGAACGTCACGTCAATCCCCGCGTCATGCATATCGCGCTCATTATACGTCTCCATAAAATAACCGCGTTCATCCCCGTGAACCGTCGGCGTAATGACGCAAAGTCCCTCAATCCCGCCGACATTTTTCTCAACCGTAATCTGTCCCATAAAAATCCTCGATTCTCAATCATTTCTCGCGCAAGAAACGTCCCTCGGCCACTTTCTGCAAATATTGACCGTACGGACTCTTGCCGTACTTCGTCGCACTCGCAACGAGCGTTTCCTTATCAATCCAGCCGTTGCGGTACGCGATATCCTCGAGCGCCGCAATATGAATGCCCGCGCGCGTCTCAACGGCCTTGACAAACTCCGCCGCCTCACTCAGGCTGTCCATCGTCCCCGTGTCAAGCCACGCATAACCCTGACCGAGCGTGATGACATTGAGCTCGCCGGCCTTCAGGTACATTTCGTTGAGATCCGTGATCTCGAGCTCCCCGCGCGCCGAAGGCTTCACCTGCTTCGCGAGTTCGCAGACGCGGTTATCATAAAAATACAATCCCGTGACGGCATAGTTCGTCTTCGGCTGCTTCGGTTTCTCCTCGATCGACACCGCGCGCCCTTCCGCGTCAAACTCAATGACACCGAAGCGTTCCGGATCGTCAACATAATACCCGAAAACCGTCGCGCCCTTGGTCGTATTCGCCGCCTGTTTCAGATACTTCACGAGACCCGCGCCGTAGAAAATATTGTCCCCGAGCACCATCGCGCACGAATCGCCCGCGATAAACTCCTCGCCGAGGATAAACGCCTGCGCAAGCCCGTCCGGCGACGGCTGAACCTTATAACTCAAATGAATCCCGTACCGCGATCCGTCCCCGAGCAGCCGCTCAAAGTTCGGCAGATCAACCGGCGTCGAGATAATGAGAATATCCCGGATCCCCGCCAGCATCAGCGTCGACAACGGATAAAAAATCATCGGCTTGTCATAAACCGGCAGCAACTGTTTTGACGTCACCAGCGTCAACGGATAAAGCCTCGTCCCGCTCCCGCCGGCAAGAATAATACCTTTCATATTCAACCCTCCGATTTCCTAAATATCCTTCTTTTCAAATCGATACAGCTGCAAAGCATCCGGATACTTCACATGATCGACCTCACTCATAAACATGTCCAGCGGTCTGGCATACACGCCGTACGTTCCGTACAACGCCTCATAAATAACCAGCTGTTCCCCCGTCTCCGTATGCGTCGCAATCGCGATAATTTTGTAATCGTGGTCCTTAAAATGACGCCACACCTCACCGGGCTGCGGCAATTTCCTCGTCATACTCTGCACCTCGAGCTATCCTCATACCGGACAATATCATCCTCGCCGATATACGACCCACTCTGAACCTCGATCAGCTCCAGCGGAATCCGCCCCGGATTCGCGAGCTCGTGCTTCATCGTCTGCGGGATAAACACCGACTCACTCTCATGAATCATCATCCGCTCATCACCGCGGATCACCTCAGCTGTTCCGCGCAAAATAATCCAGTGCTCCGACCGATGATAATGCATCTGCAGCGCAATCTTCTTCCCCGGCATGACTTTGACCTTCTTCAGCCGATAGCCCGCGCCGCTCCCGATCACCGTTGACGTACCCCAGGAATGATACATCGTCGTATGCTGCGTCGCTTCCTTACGCCCCTGCTTCTTTAAGAGTTCCACAACATCCTTGACCTTCTGCGACTCGCCCTTCTTCGCCGCGACAATGACGTCATTCGTCTCGACGAGCAACAGATCGTCCAGCCCGATCCCCGCGATCAGGCGGTCACGCCCCATAATCAGCGAATTCCTGCATCCGAGCGTCAGACAGTCCCCGCGAAGCGCGTTCCCGTCCGCATCCTTCGGCATAATATCGTACATCGCATCCCATGACCCGATATCATTCCAATAACACGAAAGCGGCACCATCCGTACGCGGTGCGAACGCTCCGCAACCGCATAGTCAACGGAAATATTCGGCATTGACGCGAAATCCTCGACCGCCCGGTCATACCCGTCAGCCAAAACGGACATAATATCCGGCTCATACGCCGTGAGTTCCTCCCAAAGCGTCTGCAGCGAAAACGCAAACATCCCCGAATTCCAGAAATAATTCCCGGCCGCGACATACCGCTCCGCCGTCGCAAGATCCGGCTTCTCCTTGAACGAACTCACGCGATAGGAAAGCGCATCCCGCTCCCCGGCATCAATATACCCGTACCCCGTCTCCGGACTTGACGCGGGGATCCCGAACGTCACCAAAGCCCCCTGCTCCGCGACCGACTCCGCCTGCTTGACACAATCGCGGAACTTGTCAACCGGGCGGATGACATGATCCGCCGGCGCCACAATGACAACTTCTGACGCGGGGCTCCCCAGCTTCGTCTCGCAGAAACTTGACGCGAGCGCAATCGCCGGCGCCGTATTGCGTCCCACCGGCTCCAGAACAATACTTGCCTGCTCCGCACCGCACTCCCGCAGCTCATTCTCAACATGATACACATACTTCTGATTCGTCACAATGACGATATCCTCGGCCTCCAAAAACGCCAAAAAACGCTTCACCGTATGCGCCAGCAGGGACGTATCATCCTCCAAATCCAAAAACTGCTTCGGATACGACTGACGTGACAACGGAAACAGGCGGGAACCGCCGCCGCCGGCTAAAATGATTGCTTTCATATAATTTGTCCTCCTATTTTATTTGATGCGGATTTTAATTGGGTAAACACCCCGCCTATGCATCTTTACAGTACTGTCTCCGAATATCCTTAAAGCAAATCCCGAGATTCGTATGCCGTTCCAACGAATGCCTATCCTGCTTAATAAACTCCCATGAATCTCGCCGCGTCGTACACACGGCAAAATCCGAATCCGATATAAACGTAAGGAATTCACACAAATGATCCTTATACCGCCTTGCGAAAGCCATCGAGTTTATTGCTTTCTCTTCATCCGATGTATTGAGCTTATTATACAAGACATGATCCAGATTGGCTGACATATAGTAAGCCTCATACGGAATTTTACCCCAAACCGCATTAAGGCCGTACAAACGTCCCAAATTTTTACACTTCCGGTGATTTCTCTCACGAATCCGATCCGGATAAGCTGTCAGAATCTCGCTCGTTGTATAAAACGCATGTTTTTTTGACGAATCTCCCTTCACCGCCTCATCCGGTATATAGGCTCCGTCCATATCCAACAAATGAATTACCTGTAAAAAATCGCTCTGCTTAAAATGATAGCTGTTTGCATACCTTTTCACGAGGTCCCCTATCTTTGCCACAATATTCCCAGCATCAACACCATCATCTGTTGTAATATCGCCGTGATAGATTTCTACATGGACAGCGTTCTTTTTGAACAAACGCGTCAAGATCATCTCCAATGCTTCATCGTCTGACGGTCCCTCCACAATAACATAGACGATCTTCTTATGAGCCACAATACTCACCCGCCTCCCGGAATGCAAATGCAATCTCAGCATTATTTGTCGGCTCGTAAACGATTTCATCTTGCTCTCCGAGGACAATATCACGGAAATAAAAATCACGCAGATTATTATTTTCTTTGACATGAGCCAGTCGAATATACCGACTATCTGGATTCGTTGTCGTAAACGCAATAAAGCCGCGGTCAATCGTTTCCAATGGACGCAGATTATGTGATGTAAAAATCAGTTGTCCTTTCCCTTTTTCCGAAATAATACGCAACAACTCGCCAAGCAGATACTCAAAAATACCGGAATCCAACTCGTCAATAGCAACCGTGATCGCCGAACGGTTATAAACGACAATAAGCAACTGCAAAACCGAGATAATCTTTTTAATTCCTTCCGACTCGTACTTAAGCGGGATATCACGCCCGTTTCTCCTGGATATCAATTGAATTTGCAGACCTTTATTACCATTTTTCATCAAATGTAAACCCAGCTTCTGGACTTGAATCGTCAATCCCGGAACGAGTTGACATAACACGATATTCATACTATTGACTACAGCATCAATCACATGAGCCTCATCTTCCGGCACAACAGCCGGGGCATCAATCGGAACCGCCAATCTGCCGGCTGCTCCATGATGATTTTCCTCATACCGGAATGCCAGAGGCAGAAAGTTCATGCTGATAATGCCTGAATTGTTTGTCTGGATGACAAACAATTCATAATGCGCATAATAAAGAAGATTATCGAATAACTGCCAGTAAATCATCAGCATCTGGTCATCCAATCGCTCACGAACCTGCTCTTTAAACGATTCAATTAAGTCGCCGGAAAACAAAAATGACTGCGACAACCGCGTTGCCATTCCTTTAGCAATAAGCAGCTTACGTTCCAGTTTTTCATCTTTACCAAAAATAGCCTCATACTTTGTATGAGGATTGAATACTGATTCGGTTGTCGTATTCATTAATGTACATTTTTTAATACGAATATGATCATTACAAAAAGAAAATTTCAACTCTTCATCAAACAAAACAGCACGATAACCTATTTCTTGTAATGCATCATTATCTTCTAAATTTTCCTCTTTAGGCGCCTTTTCCTTTTTCAACCCAACCGCATATTCTACTTGATAATCGCCGCTGTATTTACCCTTATCGACGCGGATCATCAGGGTATACCGCAAATAAGCCGACTCACTGCCGACATACACATAATCTGCAAAACGTTCCGGGACCTTCCGCCCCGTAAGTGATAATTTCAATAATTCAATAGCATCAATTAAAGCAGTTTTGCCGGAACCGTTTTGTCCATAAACTCCCAAAACGCTTGACTGATACTTCTTACGTCGATTAAGGAATGACACGTTTCCTTGACGGACATTCTTGAAATTACAAATCGAGATACCGATTAAACGTACATTAGCCTCCTTCACAACAATCCCTCCTTACTATCAAACTTTATCATTGTCACCATTATTTTGTCAAGCCAATAAGGGATAAGGAACAAAATGTTCCTTATCCCTTATTGGTACAGCAATATATTATGTAACCGCTTAATAAAACGGTGTATGTAAATCCCCTCTCCCGCATGAGATAATAAAACCACGGTACTCATACGAGTCACCTGAATTT
>CACXCC010000023.1 GCA_902766015.1 uncultured Veillonellaceae bacterium | reverse complement strand
GCCGAGACCGAGCGACCAGCCGATCCCGAACTTCCCGAGCTTATCCGGCGTAGCCGCAAGATACGCGAAATTACCGATAAGGCTCGAAATGACGGTCACGGCGTAAAGAACCGTGAACCCGATGACAAAACGTTTGACGCGCTGTCCCATAAAATACGCGCCCGCCGTCGTAATCGCTAAAAGGAATACATACGTTGCGAGAACCGAGCCCGCACCGCCGAGGAAAGCAAAGTTTTTCGAATTCGGCGCAACGGCGCTTCCCGCGTCAATCCATACATTATACTTGGCAACCCAGCCGAGGAGGTCGACGCCGCCGATCTGTGCGGAACCGAGCACGAAGATGAAGATTCCGAGCCAAACGGCCCACCAGTCTTCACTCGTCAAAAATCCCGGTTTCTGTGTCAATAATTCATGTGGTTCTGCCTGTGGCATAATTCATGGCACCCTTTCTTACTTACTGTGCCAGGCCGTTTTTCTGCACGATCAGATCGTACGTGTCATCCGCCGCCTTGCGGACCGAAAGTACCTTATGGCCTTCATCCTTCAGGCTGCGCGGTACATTCTGAATCGGCTCCCCGTCGTTCAAATGAACGCCGAGAACCTGGCCGTCATTCAAATCTTCCAACGCAACTTTGACTTTGACAAACGTCATCGGACAGACTACGTCTGTGATATCGACGTTTGCATCCGTTTTCATACCATCAGCCATGGATAACCACCTCGACTTCCTTGATAAAGAGATCCCAGCCGACACGATCGAGACAGGTCCCGAAGCGCTCGCCCGGTTTGGCGTGCTCCTCGAAGAACTTCAGCGTCGTGTCAACGACTTCATAGAGCTTTTCCTCGTCGAAAATGATCGGCAGGAAATGACGTCCGACGGCGATGCGGTTGCCGTAAAGGCCGCCGAACGAAACGACAAAGCCGCTTTCGCCCTGCCATGCATCCATCGGGCAGCTCTTGATACATTTGCCGCAGTAAACACAGCGGCTGCGGTCGATTGCAACGGTATTTTCGTCCGCCTTTACCGTAATGGCTTTTTCCGGACAAACCGCCTCGCAAACGCCGCAGTACGTACAGGCATCCTGCGACCAACGGGGTTCGACGCCGCCTTTGACGCCGAAATCGTTCTCCTCGGCTTTCAGGCAGTTGTTGTGACACCCCGTAAAACCGAACTTGAACTTGTGCGGCAGTTCACGGCCGCCGTAACGTTTATCAAACTCATTGGCGAGATGAACCGTGTCAATGAGTCCCGAAGGGCACGTTGCCGCGCCCTGACAAGCCGTGATCGTACGGACGCGCGGTCCGCAGACTCCGACGGAAACGCCGCCGGCATGAAGTTCCTCCTTGACCTGCGGGATGTCCTGCAGGCGGATGAACGGGATCTCGATGCCCTGACGTGACGTCAGATGGACATAACCCTTGCCGAACTTCTCGGCGACTTTTTCGACCGTCGCGAGCTGTGCGGCCGTAAAATGGCCGCCGACCGATTTCAGGCGCATCGAGAAACAGTCTTTCTGCTTCATGCGCATGAAACCGCCTTTTTTGAGTTCTTTATAGTCCACTGCCATCATATCAGCTCCTTTTGTTTTCCTATTTATACACACGTTAGATGATTTCGAGTTCTTCGCGCGTCGCGTTCTTATCGCGCGGAATGCGGAAACTGTGCAGGACCGGCTCAAGATCCTGCAGCGATAAAATGAGATAACTCATATTCGGGTCAAAGGCGAGACGCTTGTCCTCTTCGCTCGGACGCGACGGCGTCGCCGGATGACTGTGCCAATTGCCGAGAAGTTCCCAGCCGTTTTGACGGAGTTCCTTAATCACCGCGAACTGCTCACGCGGATCGAGGGAAAAATGTTCGGGGCTCGCGTCAAGATTGGTCAGAAAGAATACCTTGCGGATCGTTTTGACGTCACCTTCGATCGTGCCGCCGATGAGTCCGCAGGCTTCGTTCGGCGCTTTTTCGCGCGCGTGGGAAACAATCGCGTCATAATCGCTCTGCGTCAGACGAATCTTCATCTTATCCCTTCTTTCGCAGATCGCAGGCCGGCTGCTCGTAATCGACGAGTTTCGTAACCGTCGGATGATCACCGCAGACCGGACAGTTCGGATTGCGCGGGATCTTGATCTTGCGGAACTGCATCGTCAGCGCGTCATACGTCAAAAGATAACCCGTCAAGAGATCGCCGATGCCGAGGATGTATTTGATCGCTTCCGTTGCCTGAAGCGTTCCGATTACCCCGCCCATGACGCCGATAATCCCGGCCTCGCGGCACGTCGGAACCGCATCTTTCGGCGGCATTTCCGGGAACACGCAGCGGTAACAGGGACCCTGTCCCGGCACATACGTCATCGTCTGACCCTGGAACCGGATGATTCCCGCATGGGAAAACGGCTTTTTCGCCATGACACAGGCATCGTTGATGAGGAATTTCGCCGGGAAATTATCCGTCGCGTCAATGAGAAAATCGTAATCCTGATCGCGGATGATATCGAGGATGTTATCCGCACGGACAAGTTCCTGATACGTGTGAACTTTGACGTCCGGATTCAGCGCCTCGATCGTCGCGCGCCCCGAATCGACTTTATTCTTGCCGACACTTGACGTCTTGTGGATGATCTGACGCTGCAAATTGGAAAGGTCAACGACATCATAATCGACAAGGCCGATCGTGCCGACGCCCGCCGCCGCGAGATACATCGCCGCCGGCGATCCGAGCCCGCCCGTTCCGATGACGAGAACTTTTCCGTTCAGGAGTTTTTCCTGACCTTTGCCGCCGACCTGTTTCAGGATAATATGACGCGAGTAGCGTTCCAGCTGTTCATTCGTCAAACTGCTCATGCGGCACCGCCTCCCATGAAATACAAAAACTCGATCGTGTCACCGTCCGCAACAAACGTTGACACGAAACCTTTATGGTCGACGAACTCACCGTTGCGTTCGACCGTAACATATTCCGGCTGGTCCGCCTTCGCAACAACCAGCAATTCATTTAAATTAATCGGTTTTTCCAGTTCCAAGGATTTACCGTTCACCGTAATCGTCATCGTAATTCCTCCCGAAAATCTATTTCATATATATTATATATGTTTTCCTTGATTTACTGACATTATACTCCCTACTTTTCGTGGCGTCAAGTTAAAATTGATAAAAAATATTATTTTTGTATGTTTTGTTACAGACAAAACGACATTTGTATGCATTAGCACCTCCGATAAAAAACGAGAGCCTGATGCTCCCGTTTACTGTCTTTTCTTTTGTCATCTACTTTCGATACAATTATATCATGACCGGTATTCCCGCAACAAATCGCCTCCTTGCGTAACGACCGTATCAATCGTACAATAGAAGCAGGAACCTGATCCGAAAAGGAGGACCCGCCATGAAAAAGATTTTAGTCGTCATTGACATGCAAAATGATTTTATTGACGCCGCGCTCGGCACGAAAGAAGCCGTTGCGATCGTTCCGGCTGTTGTAGAGAAAATCCGCTCATATCAAAATGACACCGTCTTTGCGACGCTTGACACGCATCCGGAAAACTACATGGAAACGTCCGAAGGCCGCCATCTCCCCGTACCGCACTGCATCAAAGGTACACCGGGTTGGGAGATCAATCCTGACGTCAAAGCCGCGCTTGACGAAGCCAATGCCGAGTACATCGAAAAGCCGACATTCGGCTCCGTCGACCTCGCCGCGAAAATCAAAGCCATCGCCGACAAAGAACCGGTCGAAATCGAAGTCATCGGCCTCTGCACGGACATCTGCGTCGTCTCGAACGCCCTGCTCCTCAAAGCGACGCTCCCCGAAACAAAAATCTCCGTCGACCCCGCCTGCTGTGCGGGCGTCACCCCCGCGAGCCACGAAGCCGCACTCGCCACGATGCGCATGTGTCAGATTGAAGGAGCATAACCCGTTTACACGAAAGGCACAGCCTACACGGGCCGCGCCTTTTTCTTGCTGATCCGCTCCTCTTCCCGTGCGAGGTCGACGGAGTCCGTGATTTTGACAAGATTACTGCAGAGAACGCTATCATCCATATATCCCATCGGAATATACCGTCGATTCTGTGATGATACCTCCGGTATCACTATTTAAAGGCATAAGAATAGCCGCCTTGAGATTCCAAGTCTAGGCGGCTATTCTCATAACTGTTTTTTCTCCGGGGCTGACCGCTTATCGGCAGCACCTGTTTTGATTTAATTATATCGCATCGACAGCATTTCGACAAGAGACACATGTCTTTCCGCAGGAAGAAAGGAACTCATCATGAACGAATACAAACCGTGGCTCGACTGGGCCGTTGAACTGCAGGCGATCGGTCAGACGGGGCTGCATTATGCAAAGGATCCGTTTGACATCGAGCGTTACGAGCGCATTCGCGCGATTGCCTCCGAGATGATCGCGCATAAAACGGGGATCCCCGCGGATAAAGTCGCCGATCTTTTTTGCTGCGATCACGGATACCAGACGCCGAAACTCGAGACGCGCGCCGCGATTTTCAATGACGAGGGCAAAATCCTGCTCGTCGAGGAGAAAAACGGCACGTGGGCGCTCCCCGGCGGCTGGGTTGACGTCAATATTTCCGTCAAGGAAAACACGGTTAAAGAAGTCCGCGAGGAAGCCGGACTTGACGTCACGGCCGACCGCGTCATCGCCGTGCAGGACCGCGAAAAACACAATCAGCCGGTCTACGCGTACAAAATCTGCAAGATCTTCGTCCTCTGCACCGTCAAAGGCGGCGCGTTCACGCCGAACACCGAAACGATCGCAAGCGGGTATTTCGACCTCGAGCATCTTCCCCGGCTTGCGCTTGAAAAGATCACGCCCGAACAGGTCAAAATGTGCATCGACGCGTACAAAGCCGGCGACAAATGGCAGACATTCTTTGATTGACGCTCCATTGACGTCAATCAGCGCAGGAGTTTTGCGATGACGCCGAGAAGCTGCCCCGTCAGCCGCGTCAGATCATTGCAGGCGATGAGGTGCGGATAAATCGCGGAAAGCGCATCATAACAGTAGAATCCGCCCGGATCGTCGAGCGACACGGCGATGACTTCCGTGCCGCTTTTGCGGATCTTTTTGACGGCTCTTGCCGTATCCTGCGTCGAAACGGGCGGGAAATATTCATCATAACAATGCTCCGGCACTCCGTCGGAGATCACGAGTATCAGACGGCGTTCGTTTGCCGTCTGTTTTTTTATGTAGCGCGCGGCCCAATAAAGCGCGAGCCCGTCGCGCGTGTTGCCGTCGGCGTGAATCCGCATGAGATTGTACTTTTCGCCTTTGCGACCGTGAAAACCGACGAGCACATTGACGTCAATTTCGGGGTCGTATCCCTCCGCCCGGTGTTCGACGACGGCGTGCGGGATATCCTGCTCCGTGAGAACTTCGTGCAAAATCACGGCAGCTTCGCGCGCCGCATGACAGCGTTTCCCGCGCATCGAACCGGATCCGTCAATGAGCAGCAAAACAGCCATATCCGGCACGGCAACGCCTTCGACGGTCCGATACCAGTAGCGTTTTTTGATGTCACCGAGTGACCGCGAGGAAATGCCGCTCCCGAAATATTGCCCGTCTTCGCGCTGCGGACGCCGCGCTTTGAGGATATCGGCGAAACGTCCGTTGTACGAATGAATACTCATACTGTATTTGCGGTAAATATTGCGGTACGCCTGACGAAAACTCGTGTCAATCGCCGGATGATATTCGTTAATCCGGATATCCCGGTGCAGTGCGCCGCCGAAATCGCCGCCGTTTCGCGGGATGTACCGTCCGGTATCGAGGATGACCTCAAACGCGAGCGTTTTGTCGCGCGCAAATTCCTTAAGCGCGGCCATAAGCTGTGCGATCGGGGCGCCGTCATCGCGCTCACTGCCGTCACGGTTCATAAAAAGACGTACCGTGACCGTTTGCTCGCGGCCTTTGCGTTCGTCGCCGCCGATGCCCGCTCCGCCCGTATGTGTCTTCGTCCCGCCGAGGAGCCGCTCGAGTTTTTCCGTGTCAAGGCTTATGCTGTCATCGGGGATGAGCGGCAAAATAACGTCAAAAATCTTTGACGCGTACGCATAACGCTCTGCGGGTTTCGCCGCCGCGCTGCCGTCAAAAAAGAATTGACGTGTCTTTTCAACGTACGGCGCAAGCTCAGGCAGGATTTCACCCGCGTCAATCATCGGATAGAGCAGGACACACGCCATATGGTCGAGATAAAGCATCAACAGGACGGCTTTTCGCGCCTCGCGCTCGCGTTTTTCCCGTTCTTCGGGGCTGAGTTTTTCCTTTTCCTCCGTCTTTGCTGCATCCGTTTCCGATGGTTCCGCTGTCTCTGACGTGTCAAATAGCCGCATCGCCGTCCCTTCGCCGGGATGTGTCGCCAAAAGATGTGAGACGCGGCCGAATTTCAGGTAAAACTCCATGTTGTCATAGCAGCTGCATCCCACCGCTTCAATATACGCATCCTCGATGATGTTAGCGATCGAGTTCATCGTTTTGCGTTTGTTGCGCGTTGCGCATTTCGGGTCGCGCGCGGCGGATCCCGGCATATCCGTGTACAGCAGATGCAGACATTCGTGAATCGTCTGCGCCCGCGTCACGAGTCGCAGGACATTCCACGGATCGACGAGCACGACTTTCGGCCATTTGAGATACGCTTCGATGCGGTCGAGACCCTCACGGTCGTAAAAGAGCCTGTCCATCGCGGGATCGACGACGATATTGCGCCCGTCTGTCCATGCCTGATTGTCATTGACGAAAAACAGCCGTACGTCTTCCTCTTCCGCGAGCGTCCGCGCAAACGTTTCTTCGAGGCTGCGGTTGTACTCGCACTGAAACTTCGTCAACAGTTCCTTTGCCTCATCGGACATATTCCGTTCCATCGCGCACCTCACTTCCAGCGGTACAGCATGATGATGCCGCGAATCGCATGCTCGAGAGCGCGGTCGCATTTCGCGACGGGGACGATCGTTTTCTCCGCCGCCCGCACATAACCGTCGTATTTCGCGAGACGTGCCCAGTTTTCGAGGTTGCGCGGCGAAATGACAATATCGAGTTCCTCGGCCTCGATCTTTTTCTTGAGTTTATGGTAAACGCCGAGCATCTTGTCAACGACGGGCGCACATTCCGGCACGCGCGCTTTGAGCATCCGCGCAATCGCCTCGTCCGACAGCGCCGCGATCTCGATGACGGCGTTAAACCGATTGTAAAGCGCCTGATTGAGTTCGCGCGTGCCGAAGTAGCCGAGGTTCATCGTCGCGAAAAAGCGGAAATTCGGGCTGCGCCGCACGAAATCGCCGTTATCGAGCCGCACGAAACCGTTGTCATCAAGCAGCGAATTCAAAAACGCGAGATGCTGCGGCTTCGCGAAGTTAATCTCCTCGAACACAACGGCGCCGCCGTCGCGGATCGCTTTCGTCACATAGCTTTCGCGGAACACGATGCGGTCGTCTTCGGGGATGAATTTGCCGAGCACGAACTCGTCAAGGTTTTCCGTGCAGTTGATCGTTTCGAGGATCGGCAGGCCGATCGCCTGCGCGATGAGTTTACAGGACATCGTTTTACCCGTTCCGGCCGGGCCGTGCAGGAGAACCGCGCGCAAATCGCCGTTTGCGACGGCGCTGCAAATGCTCGCAAGACTCGGCTGGAGGACGAATTCCTGCGGAAGATGCGGGATGTACGCGCGCTGTTCCGCCGTAAACACGTCATCGGGGAACCGCTCGATCGTGACTTTCGGTTTTACCCGCGCCGCCTGTTTATTGTCACGCGTCACGGCAAGGCTTTCCGAACCGGGACGCAGTCCGTCCGTGTCAAGCCCCGAAAGATCCGTATAATTGACGTCAAATTCCTCTGTTTTGTGGTTCTGGTAGAAATCCTCGTGCAGATTGACAAACAGATCCGCCGCGGGCTGCGCCGTAAACCGCTCCATGAGAGCGCGGTAATCCGGATTTGTCTCGACTTCACGCGCGAGCAGCACGAGGAAAACCGGCAAAAGTTTATAGAACGGATGCAGATGTTCCATGTCCCCTTCGAGCCAGCGTCCGTCCTCATCGTACGCCGCAATCGTAATGTCATGACCTTTGGCAAGTGCACGGTACTGGAAAATCCGTTCCTCGACAACACCTTCCTCACGGTAATCCGTCGGCACATCGAGCACGAGATAGACGAGATTCCGTTCCTCATCCGTGTAATACTCGCCGAACGCCGCACCTTTCGCCATCGACTGCAGCAGAAGTGTAAACAAGATCACACTTTCACCGATCGGCTGACAAAGCGTCGTCGTTCCCTTAAACGATTCATTGTCCGGATGCACATAATACTGCGTGACGTCAGACAGATGACGAAAGCCGAATCCTTTGTAGATCTGATCCGAATTTCGCCGCACCACCCGGTACGAAACCTTGAAAACCTTCACCGTAGTCCCTTCTTTCCGCAAGCATACAGAACCGCCGTTTTCTTCATTATACCGCATTCGATCATTTTGCGCCGCCGAAAACCGCTGATCCGTTCGATTTTCCTCCGTTTTGACGTCAAAATGTCCTCAACTCGAAAAAAAAGCGGAAAGACCGTATAAAAATAAGTGAGATTTACGTGTGCATAACGAATAAATATGGTATACTAAGGATAAAGGAACTACTGTGACAAAAGAGGTTTGATTATGGCACAAAAAAACACCCTGCGCTTCGTGATCCTCGGACTCCTTTCGAAAGAGGATTTATCCGGATATGATATGAAAAAACGGTTCGAAGGGGAAATTGGGGATTTCTGGTATTCCAATCACAGCCAGATCTATCCGGAGCTGCGAAAAATGGAAGAGGCCGGCCTGGTTAAGCCACAAACACAAATCGTCGGCCAAAAAATGGAGAAAAAATCTTATC
>CACXCC010000022.1 GCA_902766015.1 uncultured Veillonellaceae bacterium | reverse complement strand
GGAGGATAGGAAGTTGCCGGTTCAAGAAAAGCACTCGCGAAAGCGGGTGCTTTTTCGTATGTACGCGTTTACAAGTCACGGTCAAATACGGTATAATGAGGCCATTAAAGGAGGAATTATTTATGATTGAAGAATTTAAGAAGTTTATCATGCGCGGCAATGCACTTGATATGGCTGTCGGTATTATCATCGGTGCTGCATTCGGCAAAATCGTTTCGTCGCTTGTCAACGACGTCATCATGCCGCCGATCGGATTGATTCTCGGGAAGGTTGACTTCTCGAACCTGTTCATCAACCTGTCGGACAAACCGGTAACGACGCTTGCCGAGGCAAAAGCGGCCGGCATTCCCGTCATCGCATACGGTTCGTTCCTGAACTCGTTGATTGACTTCCTCATCGTGGCATTTGCGATCTTCCTGATCATCAAACAGGTTAACCGCCTCATGCCGAAGAAAGAAGAAGCGCCGAAAAAGGAACCGCGTATCTGCCCGTTCTGCAAAACGGAGATCCCGGATGACGCAACGCGCTGCCCGCATTGCACGTCTGACTTGACGTCAGCAAAATAATATCCGTATGACGGACTATTTATCCACAGAATCCACAGGTTTTGTTGTGGATCCTGTGGATAAGTCTTATTGTAGCCGCTGTTTATCCACATTTCGCGTCAAATCGGTGGAAAACCGAGGTAAACGGGAACCCTGTAAAACAAAAATGAGGAAACCCTTGCAACGCCTTGCTTCGGGTGATATAATGGAGCGGTACTGGACGTACTGACGTCTGGTTCCACGGTCAAATATCGACTGGCTTTATCCCACGAAAACGGGATGCTAGGTCTAACCAAGCCTGCGCAGAGCGGGCTTGTATCAATTCCCAGTTCCTGGGGAAAGGCGAGGTGTAACATATGAAACAGGGTATCCATCCGAAGTACTACGAAGCAACGGTCATCTGCGGCTGCGGCAACACGTTCAAAACGGGTTCCACGAAACCGGAACTCCGCGTTGACGTTTGCTCCAAATGCCATCCGTTCTTCACGGGCCGTCAGCGTGACGTCAAAGCAGGCGGTCGTATCGAAAAGTTCAAGCAGCGTTACAGCAAGAACAAATAATCCTGACGACGAAGCTGCCGCATTTGCGGCGGCTTTTTTGTTGCCGTTTTTCATTTGCAATTCAGCAGTATTTTGTAGGATAGAGATAGACAAACCGGCGAAAGAACGGTAAGATGTATCTGTATTGCAAATCCGCAGTTTGAAGGGGGTAATGGATTGAGCAAGTGTCTTATGGTCGGCGGCCAGGCCGTCATCGAAGGAGTCATGATGCGCGGTCCGGGCATCGCGGCTACGGCTGTGCGTGACCCGAACGGCAAAATCCAGGTAGAAACTAAGCCCGTTCACTCGATCAGTGAACGGTTTCCGATACTCAAAAAACCGATGCTGCGCGGCAGTGTCGCACTCATTGAATCTCTCGTTATCGGCATGCGTTCGCTGTCCTATTCGGCGAAAATGGCCGGCGAGGAGGACGAACAGCTTTCCGATAAAGAACTCGCGGCGACGATTGTCATTTCGCTGGCGCTCGCCTGTATATTGTTTATCGCGATCCCGACGGGGGCGGCGCGGTTTTTCCACGGCGTCACGGATGATCCGGTTTTCCTCAACTTAATGGAAGGATTCCTGCGTCTCGGGATTTTCCTGCTGTACCTCTGGGGCATTTCGCGCATGAAGGATATCCGGCGCGTCTTCGAGTATCACGGCGCGGAGCATCGGACGATTCACTGTTATGAGGCGGGGAAACCGCTCACGGTCGAAAATGTGCAGCAGTTCTCGCGTCTGCACCCGCGCTGCGGGACGAATTTCCTGCTTATCGTCATGCTCGTGTCAATTTTTGTCTTTGCGTTCCTCGGCTGGCCTGATCTCTGGCTCCGTATCGCGAGCCGTATCCTGCTGTTGCCGGTCGTTGCGGGCATTTCGTACGAACTCATCCGCATTGCGGGTCACAGCAAAAACGCGATCGTGCAGACGGCTGTCAAACCGGGACTTTGGCTCCAATATCTGACAACGCGTCCGCCGAAAGATGATATGGTCGAGGTCGCGATCGAGTCGCTGAAGGCCGTACTGCCGAAGGACGCGATCCCTGCGGGCAGTGGCAACTATTTGACGAAAGATGACGCGCGGGATACATCTGACGCGTCAGTAACGGAAACGATGACCGGAGGCGTCAACAACGATAATACCGCCGCGATCGGGACGGACTGCACGCCGCAGACGGCGGGAGTCCGCTGACTTGACGGGAAATGTTAACGGTGCAGCCGGGTTCTGACATATCGATAGATTGACGTCACGCCGTTTTGACGGTCGTTGACGGATTTTCGTACATTGAGGTGAAGGTTTTTGCTGGAGAAACTCCGGACGGTCGAAGAACGGTACCGGGAACTGGAATCGCTGCTCAGCGACCCCGCAAGCATGCAGGATATCGGGCGCTGGCAGAAATACAACAAAGAACACGCGCGTTTGACGCCGATCGTCGAGAAATTCCGCGATTATCAGTCGGTCATGCAGGGCATCGCGGATGACAAGTCGATGTTTGACGAGCCGCTGGATCATGACATGCGTCAGCTCGTCGAGGAGGAGCTTGCCGATTATGAGGCGCGGCGCGAAACCTTGGAGCAGGAACTGCCGATCCTGCTTCTTCCGCATGACCCGAATGACGACAAAAATGTCATCGTCGAGATCCGCGGCGGCGTCGGTGGGGAGGAAGCGGCCCTTTTTGCGGGCGATCTGTTCCGCATGTATTCGCGTTTTGCCGAAAAACGCGGCTGGCGTACGGAGATCCTCAGTACGAATGCGACGGAAATCGGCGGGTTTAAGGAAGTCGTATTCCTCGTGAACGGCGAGGGCGCATACAGTTTCCTCAAATACGAAAGCGGCGTTCACCGCGTCCAGCGCGTCCCCGTGACGGAATCGGGAGGGCGCATCCACACGTCAGCCGTCACGGTCGCTGTCCTGCCGGAGGCCGAAGACGTCGAAATTGACGTCAATCCGAATGACCTGCGCATTGACACGTACTGCGCTTCCGGCGCAGGCGGACAGTATGTCAACCGTACGGAAACGGCAATCCGCATCACGCACATCCCGACGGGGATTGTCGTGCAGTGTCAGGACGAGAAATCCCAGCTCAAAAACAAAGAAAAAGCCATGAAAGTCCTGCGTGCGCGCCTGCTCGACAAGGAGCAGCGCGAACAGCAGGAAGCCGTTGCCGCAGACCGGCGTCAACAGGTCGGTTCCGGTGACCGCAGTGAACGGATCCGCACGTACAATTTCCCGCAGGGACGCGTGACGGATCACCGGATCGGGCTGACCCTCTACAAAATTGACGCCATCCTTGACGGTGACCTTGACGAACTGCTGCAGGCTTTGATCACGGCAGATCAGGCCGAACGGTTGAAGCAGGTGACAGAATGACAAACGAAATTTGGACGATCGGCCGCATCCTCAAATGGACGGCCGGTTATTTTCAGGAAAAGGGC
>CACXCC010000021.1 GCA_902766015.1 uncultured Veillonellaceae bacterium | reverse complement strand
AGTGAGCCCTGGTACATCGGCGTCTTTGGCTATGGACAACTGATTAGTGACCGCTCGGCCATTCGGGCTCACATAGGCGTGTTCTGCCACCACCAGACCTATATCTCCGGACGCAGTACGTGTATCGTAATAGGCAAGTTCCCTATCAGAAACTGTCCCCAAGTCAGAAAGCTCGAAATCCACCGGTGCCATCACCAGTCGGTTCCGAAGAATAAAATCGCCAATTTGAATTTCTTTTTCTAACATCCGTCTCGCTCCTTCTATTGTATATACATCAAACAGTGTAAAAAGAAACGTCACCCAGTTGTGACGGTCTTCAAAAAATCTGAATACTTATCTATCCCTTCTTTGCCTAACCGGGCAGCAACAATATCCTGTGCTTCATTCCAAAGAATCCGGGCTTTGCGGAATACTATTTCCCCTTCCGATGTGAGAACAAGGACACCATTACGGGCACCAACAGGTTTATTGTCCTTGATAAGGCCATTTTTTTTCAGAGGCTTAATCGTCCGGGCTAAGGTAGAACGATCCACTCCTATGGCATCTGCAATTTCCCGTAGGGATCCACTCTGAAGTTCATGGATGCGTAGTAAAATCAAATACTGCACAGGAGTCACTCCGGCCGGAGCTATCGTCTTCGTATAAAGCTTCAACAATTCTTCAGAAGCACGTTTCAAACGCATGCAAAAACACTCCTCAGGCTTCCACATGTATTCACCTCCTTTTGTTGTATATGCATCATATTAGCACTTTAACAAAGATTGCATGAAATGTCAAGTATTGTCAACAATTGTAACGTCATAAAAGTCATTACTTAACGGTCTGAGTAATGGTTACTAACGTCGATTATCGTGATTCCATTACGTATTGAAAGAGAAAAATAAGCGGTTCCCCAGTTTACGCCATTCGTGATGGCCCAAACTGGGAAACCGCTTATTTACTGCCTTCTCAGGCACTCTTTTATTTTGCTCTCGTAATCAATGCGATGCTCTCGACGTGGAAGGAAACCACGAGGCGTTCATTCCGGCAGAGAATTTCGATATGGTACATCGCGTCAAAGAAGCCCTATTTCATCTGGTCTTCTGCCCATTTATAAACGGACTCCAAAGCCGGAATCAGTGTCTTTCCCCTTTCTGCCAGCGAATATTCTACCGTCGGCGGGATCGTGCTGTATTGCTTCCGCGTAATGAATTGATCCTGCTCCAGTTCACGCAAGCACTTTGTCAGCGTCGTGGCCGTGATCCCCACGACCTTTCTCTCCAGTTCCCTGTATCTGAGCGTCTGTTTTTCCGCATCCGCTATGTACCAGAGGATCGGCAGCTTCCATTTCTGCCCGATCAGTTTCATCGCATATAGGATCGGGCAATCGGTCTCATAGATATTTTCTTTATTCGGTAAAGTTCTCTTATCCATTGTAAATCTCCATTACTATATTTTTTATACCTACAAAGAATTATCTGCCTTCTTGTTTTTCTACTGCTTATAATTATAATAGAGCACAGAAGATTTGTAAAGGAGGCTTTCACGATGAAGCATATCTTTGAACCCGTGAAAATGAATCATATAGAAATGAAAAACAGACTTGTCCGGTCCGCTACATGGGAGGGAATCGCTAATCCAGATGGGAGCGTAACGAAAGAAGCCTATGAAATATATGAAGAGTTGGCAAAGGGCGGCGTCGGTGCGATCATCACCGGCTTTACCAGCGTCGCCTTACACGACTACTATTTCGGAGGCATGATGCGGCTTTGCGATGATATGCTGATTCCTCAGTATCAGAAGCTGGTAGATATTATTCATTCGGAGGGCTGTCCTGTCATTACACAGCTTGCTCTTGGCGCATACTACCGTGAAGCAGGCGGCAGATACAAACAAGTCGAACCGGATGATATGACCGTAAATGAGATAAGGCTCGTGATTCAGCAGTTCGTCGATGCAGCAATTCGAGCAGAAAAGGCTGGCTTTGACGGTGTACAGATCCACGCGGCGCACTTCTTTTTCCTGAGTCGTTTCATCAGCCCGGCAGTCAATCACCGTGCAGACGAATATGGCGGCAGCACAGAAAACCGCAGTCGCATTCTGATCGAAATCATGGAAGGAATCCGCAAAGACGCTCCCTCGCTGCACATAACTGTCAAAATCAACAGCAGCGACTTCACTTATGGCGGGCTGGATGAAAAAGAAAGCCTTGCAATATGCACGCTGCTCGATCAGGCTGGAATCGACTCTATCGAGGTCAGCGGCAACGGCACCTCTGTAGGCGGGATCAAAGCTCACAAAAATGAAGGATACTTCGCACCATTCGCTGCCAAAGTCGCAGAGGAAGTGTCCTGCCCTGTCATCGTAGTAGGCGGTTTCCGGGCTCTTGATACAATGGAGGCCGTGCTCAACCAGAGCAGGATCGAGCTGATCTCGCTCTCCCGTCCACTTCTCCGGGAACCGAATCTGCCGAATAAGATGAACTCTGACCCTTCGGTAGTATCCAAGTGCGTGTCCTGCAACGCCTGCTACTCGTCCCCCTCACATAGATGTATCTTCAGAGGGAGGGATGAAGCATGATGTTTAGGCTGAATGTCCCGACCAAAAGAGGCGTCGTCTTAAACGGCGTTCTTTTTCGACAGAACGAGAAAAAAGAAACTGATACCGTGATGATTGCAATCACCGGCATCCACGGTAATTTCTACTCCAATCCGTTTTATTACAACATTGGCGACACATTGAACGCAGGCGGGATTGACTTCGTCTATGCCCAGACCAACGATGCCTTCGGACAGATTGAAACGGTCAATGTTCATACCGGAAAAAAGGAAACCATTGGCTCATGGAACGAACGGTTTTCCTATACGGACGAGGACATTGAAGCCTACCTTTCTTTTGCGGAAGAAGAAGGCTATGAGCATATCATCCTCGCCGGCCACTCTCTCGGCGCGAACAAGGTGGTTTATTACTTATCTCGTCACGCAGACCCCCGTGTGGAGCATTTCTTTCTGCTCTCTCCGGCGAATCTGACATACATGATGTCCGGCGTGACTGTGCGTGAAAAACAGATCATCAAAGAGCAGGTAGAACGAGGCGACGGCGACAAGATGCTGCCGTTCCCTTTTATGGGCTGGGTGGAATGCATTGCGAACACCGCCTATGACTGGCAGTTCTCCGGTCTTCTCAATAACGTGCATACAGCCAAAGACGGTGACTTTTCACAAGCCGAGAAAGTAACTCATACAGGTGCACTTCTTGTCGGTACCTATGACAATTTTGCCGATGGCGATCCGACTGAATTTTTGAGGAATCTGAATAACCACTTGCCTACAAGAGATCAGAATAAGCTGATCTTTATTGAGAAAACCGGCCACACTTATCAAATGAAGCATCAGGAAGTCGCAGATGTTATCCTGCATCAGCTTCAGGAATGGAGCAAAGCATAATGCCCTTTATCAAAGCTAAAACAAACTGCCCGATCACAAACGAGCAGGAAGTCCGCATAAAATCTCTTATGGGAAAAGCACTCGAGCTGGTTCCCGGCAAGAGCGAAGAATATCTTCTGCTGGAATTTGAGGATCATTGCCGACTCTGGCTGCGCGGAAAAAATGATGAGCCTATTGTTTATATTGAGGCCGCCATATTCGGAAATGAATCCCATTATGGCTATGATGCCTTCACCTCTGAGGTCACACGCATCTTCGCCGAGACGCTGGGAATATCCTCGGATAACATCTACATACGTTATGAGGATATTCCGGCATGGAGCGTTTGCGGAATGTATATTGAACGTAAAAAATAATTCCCGCCACTGAACCATTCGTCATGGTCTGGTGACGGGAAATTTTTCATTACACATCTTCATAAAAGAAATCGTAGTCGACACGCTTCACTTCGTAAGTTTCCACGGTCGAAATGCCGAGATTGTATTCGATCATCCGATTGGCCAGCTGTTCACCGTCGACGATTCCCGTCACCCAAAGTCAGGATGACGTACGGCAGAGTTCATTATATTTGGGCACAGCCACGGAGCATCATTCCTTTACTACGCTAATCATCGTTCTTATAGGCCTATTATATCATATCGGTGTACTTCAATAAACGAAATCTCCGCACCTATGATCACTTGAGCCGACAGGAAACTATCCGGCCTGCACACGCCTACACCGAAGATTCTTTTTGCCTAATATCAAAAGTCTTGTTGCAGTAGGCCGTTATCAAAACTCTAGCTACGAGTTCCAAATGCCTCTATGACTCTATGTTCCCTAAATAAAAAAGCAGGGATTCCCACGGTTAAGCCATTCTTGAAGCCTAATCGTGAGAATCCCTTATTTACAGCGTTTTGAAACACTTTTTCACTTTTCTCTTGTCATCAATACTACCGTCTCGACGTGAGAAGTCATCGGGAACATATCGACCGGTTGGACTTTTTGTGCTTCGTAGCCGAGGGTTTTGAGGATCGCGAGGTCGCGGGCGAGGGATGCGGGGTTGCAGGAGACGTAGACGATGCGATCCGGCTCCATGTCGGCAAATGTTTCGAGGACGACAGGCGTACAGCCGGCGCGGGGCGGGTCGACGACGACGACATCGGGGCGAATGCCTTGTTTGTAGAGGCGCGGCATCACGGCTGTTGCGTCGCCGACGATGAATTCGGCGTTTTTGACATGATTGTCGCGTGCATTTTTCTGCGCGTCGAGGATCGCGGGTTTCACGATCTCGATGCCGTAGACTTTGCGCGCCTTCTGCGCAAGGAACAGCGTGATCGTTCCCGTACCGCAGTACGCGTCAATGACGGTTTCACGGCCCGTCAATCCGGCAAATTCGAGCGCTTTGTTGTAAAGCGTCTCGGCCTGATGCGTGTTGACCTGAAAGAACGAGCGCGGCGAAATGTGAAACGAGAGGTTTCCGAGCCGGTCCGTGATCGTCGGGCTTCCCCAAAGCAGTTTCGTCTCGCGTCCCATAATGACGTTATTGCGATACGTCTGGATATTCTGCTGAATGCTCACGACATGCGGCAAAGAGCGGCGGATCATGCGGATCACGTCTTTTTCATGCGGCAGGTTCGGCGTCGCCGTGACGAGACAGACCATCTGCTCACCGTGCTCGCCGACACGCCCGACAACGTGACGCAGTACGCCGCGGTGCTTATCCTCATCGTAAACGGAAATATTGAGTTTCGTGACGACTTCGCGGACGGCGTTGACGATTTCGTTGTTGCCTTCGCGCTGGATGAGACAGTTTTTCGTGTCAATGATGTCGTGGCTCCCCTGCGCGAAACAGCCGATGACGGTTCTTCCCTTTTCGCGTCCGACCGGGAATTGCATCTTGTTGCGGTAGTTCCACGGATCTTTTGCGCCGATTGTCTCCTCGACGAAAAGATCCGGCAGTTTGCCGATATGCGTCAGCGCATCAATGACCTGTTGACGTTTCGCTTTAAGCTGCGCGGCATACGACAAATGCTGGAGTTGACAGCCGCCGCATTTATCGTAGATCGCACAGGCGGGCTTGACGCGGTCGGCGCTTGCGGTCAGGAGCTCCTCTATTTTTGCCGTTGCATACGTCTTTTTGACGTCCGTGACGCCGGCTTTGACGCGTTCGCCGGGCAGTGCATACGGGACAAAAACCGTAAATCCCTCAAAACGACCGACGCCTTCGCCGCTGACGCCGAGACGATCGACGCGCAGTTCGATGACCTGTCCTTTCTTCAAAGGAGGCTGATGATTTTTCATGCGTTTCCTTTCCTAAATGACAATCTCCGGAGCGTCAAAGCGCCCACGGTCCGAATGTTTTCCGGAATTTGACTTTCTTGAACAGCTCCAAGGGCGTCGAAATCAGGACGCCCGCGCCGTGTTCGACGAGTTCTTCTTTCGGACGGAAGCCCCAGAGTACGCCGATCGGGAAAAAGCCGGCGTTGTGCGCCGTGTCCATGTCAACGCTCGTGTCGCCGAAATACGCGACATGTTCGGGTTTGACGCCCATATGCTCCGCGATCATCAGGACTTTTTTCGGATCCGGTTTGCGCGGCAGTCCGTCGCGGTCGCCGATGACGTCGGTAAAAAGTCCCTCCGGGAACAGTTTCCCGACGATCGCATCGGCCGCCGACTGATGTTTGTTCGTGCAGATCCCCATCGGTACGCCCTCTGACGCGAGCGTCGCGAGCATTTCGTGGATGCCGTCATACGGTTTCGTTTTGTTCAGCAGACGACGCGCATAACATTCCTTATACTCCGCCATGGCATCATCGACATAGGCGGGATCGGCGCTTTTTTCCTGCGGCAGGGCGCGTTCGATGAGTTTGCGCGAGCCGTTGCCGACAAAATAGCGGTATTCGTCAATCGTATGCTCTGCAAAGCCGCGTCCCGCGAGCATTTCGTTGACACTGTCCGCGAGATCGGCGAGCGAATCGATGAGCGTTCCGTCAAGGTCAAAGATAGCAGCCTGATATTTCATAATGAGTTCCTTCCTTCAAAAAAGCTCCCTCCGCATGAAGCAGGCTTCTCGGAGGGAGCTTTCCCAGTGCACAGAGAGACCGGTTTAACCGTTCAGTTTCTGTGCGAGCAGTTTGTTGACCATCTGCGGATTGGCTTTGCCGCGGGTTTTCTTCATAACCTGGCCGACGAGGGCGCCGATGGCTTTTTTGTTGCCGCCTTTGTAGTCATTGACGGCTTTTTCGTTGGCCGCGATGACTTCGTCGACAATACCCTCAATGGCGCTCGTATCCGTAATCTGGACGAGTCCTTTGTCTTTGACGATCTTTTCCGGATCATCCGGGCAGGTCCACATTTCCTTAAAGACTTTCTTTGCGATCTTCGAGGAAATCGTGCCCTTGCTGATGAGACCGATCATCGCGCCGAGGCGTTTCGCGTCAACCGGGGACTGTTCGATCGTGAGGTTTTCGGCGTTGAGGTTCTTCGCGAGATCGCCCATCATCCAGTTGGCGGCGAGTTTCGCGTCGGCGCCGGCGGCGACGACCGCGTCAAAATACTCGGCCGAGGCACGCGAGCCCGTGATGATGCCGGCATCGTAATCCGAAAGCCCGTAATCCTTCTCGAGGCGTTCGCGGCGCGCATCCGGGAGTTCCGGGAGTTCGTCGCGGTATTTTGCGATCTGTTCGTCCGTCGTAACGATCGGCGGCAGGTCCGGCTCCGGCATATAGCGGTAATCGTGTGCGTTTTCCTTGCTGCGCATCGAAAGCGTCATGCCGCGTTCCGGATCCCACGTACGCGTTTCCTGTACAATGTGTCCGCCGTCCTCGAGGACTTCGCGCTGACGCTCGACTTCGTAGTTGATCGCGTCTTCGAGTCCCTTGAACGAGTTGATGTTCTTCATCTCCGTGCGCGTACCGAGCGTCTCCGAACCGACCGGGCGCAGCGATACGTTGACGTCAGCGCGGAGGTTGCCCTCCTCCATGCGGCAGTTTGACACGTCAATGTACTGCATGATCGTCTTGATCTTTTCCATGTAGGTGCGGGCTTCTTCCGCCGAACGCAGGTCCGGCTCCGAAACGATCTCGAGGAGCGGTACGCCCGTACGATTGTAGTCGACGTTTGACGTCAGCGAGTTTTTGATGTTCGTGCCCGAATGGACGAGCTTGCCGGCGTCTTCTTCCATATGAATACGCGTCAGGCGGATGCGTTTGCGGCCGTCCTCCGTGTCAATGTCAACCCAGCCGTGAATCGCGATCGGCAGGTCATACTGGGACGTCTGCCAGTTTTTCGGCAGGTCCGGATAATAGTAATTTTTGCGGTCGAATTTGCTGTATTTGTTGATTTCGCAGTTCGTCGCAAGGCCCGCTTTGATCGCGAACTCGACGACGCGTTTGTTGATCGTCGGCAGAACGCCAGGCAATCCGAGGCAGACCGGGCAGACATGCGTATTTTGATCCGCGCCGAATCCCGTGGCACAGCCGCAGAAAATCTTCGTTTTCGTTTTTAATTCGCAGTGGATTTCCAGTCCGATAACGGCTTCGTACTTCATGCTTCCTTACCTCCCAGGTTTGCCATCTGCTGATGGAAGTTTTGGCTCTGTTCATACGTATAAGCCGCACGCAGCAGTGTTTCTTCTCCGAGCGGCTTGCCGATGATCTGCAGGCCGATCGGCATATTTTGACTGCTGAAGCCGCACGGAATCGAAATACCCGGCAATCCCGCGAGGTTAACCGGAACGGTGCAGGCATCCTGCAGGTACATCTGCAGCGGATCGTCGATCATCGCGCCGATCTTGTACGCCGGAGTCGGTGCCGTCGGCGCCATGATGACGTCAACATCGCGGAATGCGACCGTGAAATCCTGCTGTACGAGCGTGCGGACTTTCATGGCTTTGAGGTAATACGCATCGTAATAACCGGCGGAAAGTGCGTAGTTGCCGATGATAATACGGCGTTTGACTTCCTCGCCGAAGAGCTCGCTGCGCGTATTCGTCATCATTTCGACGAGATCCTCGCCGTCGACGCGTTCGCCGTAGCTGACACCGTCATAACGTTCGAGGTTCGTTGCGGCCTCGGCCGGCGCGATAAGGTAATACGTCGAAATCGCGTAATCCGTATGCGGCAGGGAAATGTCAACGACCTCGGCGCCCATCGAGCGGAACTGGTCAATGGCGGCGCGGACCGTTTTTTCGACTTCCGGGTCCATACCTTTGACGAAATACTCACGCGGCAGGCCGATTTTGAGACCTTTGACGTCAGAAACGAGCGATTTCGTGTAATCCGGAACCGGCACGTCACTCGACGTCGAGTCCATTTCGTCATGACCGGAAATGATGTTCAGGAGATGAGCGCAGTCCGTGACGTCACGCGTCAACGGTCCGATCTGGTCCAGCGATGATGCGTAGGCGACAAGGCCGTAACGCGAAACACGTCCGTAGGTCGGTTTCATGCCGACAACACCGCAGAACGAGGCCGGCTGACGGATCGATCCGCCCGTATCGGAACCGATCGCCCAAATCGCCGTGCCCGCTGCGACAGCCGCGGCGCTTCCGCCCGAAGATCCGCCCGGAACGCATTCCGTATTCCACGGATTATGCGTCGGGAAAAAGCCGGAATTCTCGGTCGAGCCGCCCATAGCGAACTCGTCCATGTTCGTTTTGCCGAGGATAACCGGATTTTCCTTGTTGATCTTCGTCATAACCGTCGCGTCATACGGCGGTACGAAATGTTCGAGAATTTTTGACGCACAGGTCGTTTTGACGCCTTTCGTGCAAATATTATCTTTAATGGCGCCCGGAATGCCTTCGAGGAACGAAATCGGCTCCCCGGCCGCGATTTTCGCGTCAACGGCTTTCGCCTGCGCGAGTGCTTCGTCACGCGTCAATGTCAGATAGGCGCGGACATCGCCCTCGACTTCGTCGATACGCGCGAGCACGTCTTGCGTAAGCTGAACCGAAGTAATCTCGCCGCTTACGAGCATGTCATGCAGAACATGCGCTGGTTTATTGTAGAGTCTCACCGGAAAAACCTCCCATCAGTCTTCGAGAACCTTCGGCACTTTGAAATAGCCGTCTTCCTTGAGCGGTGCGTTCGAGAGCGCCGCTTCGCGGTCGAGGGAAGGTTTCACGACATCGTCGCGGAACACATTCTGAATCGGCAGCGCATACGTGGTCGGGCGGACTTCCTCCGTATCGACCTGCGCGAGATTATCGACATACGTCAGGAATTTATCGAGCTGTTCGATGTACTGCGGCGCCTCTTCCGACGGGATCGTCAGACGCGAAAGTACCGCGACATTATCCAGATCGTCTTTCGTCACTTTCATGTTTGTCACCATCCATCCAATGAAATGATTTATTTCTATATTATACCACATCATGACCGCAAATATCGGTACAGTCCCGTGTCAAATCGGTTTAGTGCGGTACATATACATACTAAATATATTACAATATCATCGACACTTCTGCAAGAAAACATAAAAACAGCCGCCGAATGTTCTTCGACGGCCGTATGATTAGCTTCTATTTTATTTGTCAAGTTGGATGAGGCTGCCGTAGGAATCCTTGTAAATCTTGGCCGATGCATCATCCTGATTTATGAAGCGACTTCTACGTGCTTGCCGCTGAAGGCTATACCGTAAGTCCAGACCGTTTGAACACCGGTCTGATGCAGTTCTGTCGCGTAGGCTTTATCGGTGATTTGCTGCAGGGCTTTCTGCGCTGCGTCGGGTAATTCTTCTACCGTCTTTACGGCTTTGAATTCCATGATGATTCCCGGCAGGTTGTCTTTCCTCGGGATCAGAGCGAGGTCAAAACGACCGTAGCCGCTTTCTTTATTCGAGCGGACGAGGTATTTCTTTTCCAGCCACACCGTCAGTCCGAGCATAAAGCCGTGGTAAAAGCTTTCGGGCTTTGCCGCATCGTAGATGCTCACCGATTCCAGAATGATCCGCTTTAGGTGCGCGGCAAACCGGCTTGTCTGTCCTTTTTCCATGGCTTCCGCCATGTCAAACAGGATCGAGATTCCTGTCTTTCCCGTCAATTTATTCAGGATTTCCCGCCGATAGATGCTGCGGATTTCATGGTTCGGGATGGCCATGTCGTAAAAGATCATGTCGTCATCATCATGAACACCGACGCAGTTCAGATAGCCGGTCAACAGTAAAATCGTGTACAAATCGCCCTTGTTCTTGCCGATATCCGGATAAACGACAGACTCCTGTATTGGGGCGGTGACATGTCCTCCGTCTAAGAGGTTTTGTAGTTCCTGTTCGCGGATTTCATCGACATCGGCGAGGAGCCGCGTCAGGATTTCATTGCCCGAGGTGTTGACCCAATACGGCGCCGCTTTCGCGTGATTGTCAAAGTAACTGATGACCGACCACGGATTGTAGATCTCGACGCCTTGGAAATCGTAGCCGTCATACCATGCGGCGATTTCGGGCAGTTTTTCCTCCCGATGAAGATCGGCTGCCATTTTCTGAACTTCCTCACGCGTAAAACCGAACGCATCGGCAAAGCCGCCGGATACGACCGTTGACACTTTGAAATTATTCAGCCCGCTGAAGATGCTTTCCTTCGCGATGCGCAGGACACCGGTGACGAGGGCAAAGTCAAGGTTCGGGTTATCCTTAAACGCAGCGGAGAGGAAATTGCGCAGGAAAGAGATTGCCTGATCGTAGTAACCCTTTTCCCATGCGTATTGGATGGGCGCATCATACTCGTCGAGGAGCAGGAGAACCGGACGGCGGTAACGGCGCGCGAGAAGATCCACCAAGTTGCGCAAGGCATCCTGCAGGTCATCTTTGTCTGCCTTTTGCCATTCGATCCGCTGAAAATAGGCGCGTTCCGGCTCAAGCAATCCTTCCTGCTCCGAGGCCGTGTGATGCTGCATGTATAAAACGGCGAGAAGCCGCCCGAACCGCTTCAGCATATCTGGGAAGGTATCTTCTTTGATGTCCTTCAATGATAAGGAGATTACGGGCTTCGTCCCGGCTTGACTCATGTACTCATCGCCTGCCGAGGCAATGTAGGTTCCCTCAAACAAAGTTTTGACTTCGTCTTTCTGCTCGATGTTGAAGAACGAGTCGATCATGCTCATCCCCAAAGTCTTGCCGAAACGCCGCGGACGGGCATAGAGCGTGACACCGGCATGGTTGTCGATGAGCTGAGCGATAAATTTTGTCTTGTCGACGAAATAGTAGCCTTCTTTGATGACTTTCGGAAAATAGGAAATACCGATGGGCATTTTCGCCATACCGGTTCCTCCTCTCTGTAACGTTTTGGGATATCTCTATTATACACTACCCCGACGGACTTCGCGAGAGGATACCGGGTTCAACGTGTCAGTTCGAACATAAAATAAAGGCGGCTGTTTTATGCAGTTCCGTATCGCGTTTTACCTGATGCTGCGTCGCAAGAATATAAATGCGGTACATCGGTCGATTTTTATTTTAAAGGATCGTGATCGGGTCAATGTCAATCGCGACGTCCGTGCGAAGGTGCATCTGTTTTTGACGCAGGAAATCCTGCACGGCTGTGAGGTCGCCGGCTTTGATGAGAACGACAAAACGGTAAACACCGCGGAAACGGGCGATGATCGCGGGTGAAGGTCCGAGGATGCGCTCGCGGGCGTCATGCTGGAAATGATCGAGGAACGACTCCATAAACGCCGTTGCTTCCTCGCGGCATTGTTTCTCGTCTTCGTTTTGGAACAGCAGTTTGACGAGGCGGCTGTACGGCGGATAGAAGAGTTCGCGGCGCAAACCGAGTTCCGTTCGGTAAAACCGCTCGTAATCCTGACGAATGCCGCAGGTCACGGCGTAATGTTCCGGATTGTACGTCTGAATGATTACGTGACCGAGTGTCCCGTGACGTCCGGCTCGCCCCGCCGTCTGCGTAATGAGCATGAAACAACGCTCTGCGGCGCGGAAATCCGGCAGATTCAGGCTCGCATCGGCGCTGATGACGCCGACGGCCGTAACGTTCGGGATGTCATGGCCTTTCGCGACCATCTGCGTGCCGAGCAGGATGTCATATTCGTGACGGCGGAACTGTTCGAGGATCTGCTGATGGGCAAACTTCTTCCCCGTCGTGTCGCGGTCCATGCGGATGACGCGGGCCTGCGGGAAGATCGTCCGCAGTTCCTGTTCGAGCTTTTCCGTGCCCGAACCGAAATATTTGATATACGGACTGCCGCATTTCGGGCAGATCGTCGGCACGGGTTCGCGGATGTCGCAGTGATGACAGACGAGGCTTCCGTTTTGATGATAGACGAGCGGCATACCGCATTCACGGCATTTGATGACTTCGCCGCACGAGCGGCACATAACAAATGTCGAATAACCGCGCCGGTTCAGCATGATGATAACCTGCTCGTGACGTACGAGCGTTTGCGCGACGAGCTGCTGCAGCTCGCGGGACAAAATATGACGGTTGCCCGTTTTGAGTTCGCGGCGCATGTCAACGCTTTTGACCTCGGGGAGCGGCATATCCCCGATGCGGTGCGGCATCGCGAGGAGTTCGAACTCGCCCTGCTGCGCGCGGTAATACGTCTCGAGTGACGGAGTCGCACTGCCGAGAAGGAGCGCGGCACCGTGGATTTTCGCGATTGTTTCCGCGACGACACGTGCATGATAGCGAGGCGATTCGTCCTGTTTGTAGGACATATCCTGCTCTTCGTCAAGGATGATGAGCCCGACCTCATTGACGGGCGTAAACAGCGCGGACCGCGCGCCGATGATGATCCCCGCTTCCCCGCGCCGCACGCGGAAAACCGCGTCATTGCGCTCCGTCAGCGAAAGCTGGCTGTGCATGACGACGATATCGCCCGCAAAATACGCACGAAATGCCTGCACGAGCTGTCCCGTCAGGGCGATTTCGGGCACGAGCACGATGACCTGTCTGCCGTTTTGACGCACCTGACGCGCGAGTTCGATATAGACCTGCGTTTTGCCGCTCCCCGTGACGCCGTGGAGGAGATAACCGTGAAAACCGCCCGCGTCAATGCCGCGTTTGACGGCCGAGACGGCGGTTTCCTGTTCTGACGTCAACGTGAATGTCGGGCGGTCCGGCGCTGCGATCGACCGGTAACTGTCACGCAAAACGCGGCGCGCGCGGATCGTGACGAGTCCCGCCTCCTCGAGCGCATGTACGGTCGGGAGAGACACCTTTTGCTCCCGCAGTTTCGTGAATTTCTGCTCCGGCTTTTCCCGCAGGAGTTCGAGCAAATGACGCTGCGCTTTTTTGCGCGTAAATCCCGCGAGCAGATCCTCCGTCACCTCTGCCGTCAAGGTCACGATTTTTTCATAGCGCGCCTTTTCGCGTTTGGCGGCCGTGTATTCACGGCGGATGACATGATACTGCAGGAGCCGGTCAAGGATCTGCGGCAGATCGTCTTTGACGTCAGGCAGGCAGGTTCCGAGTTCCGTTTTGGACTTCGCGCCTTCGCTCCTTAGCAGGTCATAAACAGCGCGGCACGGCGCCATCTGCAAAATCAGGTGATTTTCCTGCTCTTCATCAGCCTCGTACACGACTTCAATTTTAAGACCGCTTTTCCCCGGCATAAAAAGCCTCATCATCTCGGCCGGTGCACAGAGATAAAAATCGGCGAGCTGCGCTGCAACCTCGAGCATCGCGGGCGTAAACCACGCTTCCTCATCGACAACGCCGAGAATGTCCTTCAGCTCGCGCTCCGACTTTTCGACTTCCGCCGTTGCGACGACAAATCCTTCGACGCGCCGTCCCCCGAACGGCACAAAAACGCGCCAGCCGACTCCCACAAAGGAAAGATCGTCCGGCACGCGGTACGTATACGCCTGCGCGATGCTTTTAACGGGGATATTGACAAATACATTTGCTGTTAACAATGGCACTACCTCAATAAAAAAGGGAAGCCTTCGCTCCCCTTTCTACGAATCTTTCTTTCATTATAACGGCAGTGCGGCACTTCCGCAAGACGGCTCAGACTTCGCCTTCGTCCATGATGCCGAGTTTGCGGCGCCAATAGCGCGAGTAAACGGCGCCGAGCGGATTGTGCGCGAGCAGGCGGTCCTTGACGACCAGCGTTGTCACCGGGCCCGGGCACGCCTTGTTAAAGAGCGTATCATGCCCGACGCAGAGTCCGCATGAAATAAAGAGCTCAACGCCCTGATCCGCGAGGAATTTCGCCTGCATTTTCGGATTGCACATGGCTTCGTGCGCGAGTTCCGGTTTGACCTGTTTGAGTCCGAGCAGATCTTTGCCGACGCTGCAGTTTTTGCAGCAAACGCTGTAAAAGTCAAAACCCTGCTTCTTGTAATACTTGGCGATATAATGCGCTTCCTGATTGAGGCCGATGCAAAATGCCATGCCGAGTTTTTTGTACCCCATGGCTTTCGCGAACTCCGCCGTTTCCTGCAGGCGCGTGATGTTGCTGTAAAATGTGCCCTCGACGTACGCCGCGGCTTTCATGATCGCACGCTCGTCCTCGTCGTAGTTTTCGAGCACCTCATCCTGCGGCACGCCCGTACAGTTCGCGCCTTTCGTGTAACAGGCATGCGTCTTGCAGTCTGCACAGTCAGCTTTAAACATAAACTCTCCTCATTTCTCTCCGATGATCGCGATGCCCGCCCGGACGGAGCCACGTTGACGTAAAACGGCATCAATCCGCATATTCCGCCGATCAGTGCGGACATCATCCTTTTCTCTTTACTAAATAATTTCGGGCTGACACGTCCTGTTTCCTGCATACGTCAAAAGTTTTTATATACACGAAAAAGCACTCATGATGCAATCACAAGTGCTTGGCCAATTCGGTTTTGACGCAATCCGTCACGTCACCGTTCCCGCTTCATTACGGAGCTGCACGGCTTCCGCGACGTGGCCGGCTTCGATCGTATCTTTGCCGTCGAGGTCCGCGATCGTGCGTGCGACTTTGGCGATGCGGTCAAACGAACGCGCGGAGAGATTGTACTGTTCAAAGGCGAACTCCATGATCTTGAGTGCATCGCGATCGAGTTTCGCATAACGGCGAATGAGCTGATGATTCATCTGCGCATTGCAGAACAGCCCGTGTTTGCGCAAACGATTGATCTGACGCGAACGCGCCGCGATGACGCGCTCACGAATCACATCCGATGACTCCGCACGCTTCGAGGAACTCAGATCCTTATACTCGACACGTGACACGCGGATCTGCAAGTCGACGCGGTCGAGAAGCGGTCCCGAAAGTCTACGCGTATAACGCTTGATCTCCCCCGGTGTACAGTCGCACGGATGCGTCGCGTCACCGTAAAAGCCGCAGGGACACGGATTCATCGCCGCGATCATCATAAAGGACGACGGGAATGTCAACTTTGCCTGCGCCCGCGAAATCGTGATCTGATGATCCTCCAGCGGCTCGCGTAAAACCTCGAGACTGCGCTTTGAAAACTCCGGCAGTTCGTCAAGAAAAAGCACGCCGTGATGCGCGAGCGTCACTTCGCCGGGACGCGGAATACTCCCGCCACCGATCATTGCCGACGTCGAAATCGTATGATGCGGACTGCGGAACGGACGCCGCGTGACGAGTCCGCCTTCTTTAGGCAGCATGCCCGCGATGCTGTAAATTTTCGTGACTTCGAGCGCTTCCTCGCGTGTCAGCGGCGGCAAAATCGTATTGAGTCGGCGCGCGAGCATCGTTTTCCCCGATCCCGGAACGCCGACCATGAGGAGATTATGTCCGCCTGCCGCGGCAATTTCGAGAGCCCGCTTGGCTTGAAACTGCCCCTGTACATCGGCAAAGTCATCGTCCCAGGACGGCTCATCCGCGTTCTCTTCCGACGCTTTTGCGGGCTCCGGCACAAGGTCGCCGCGCAAAAACGCGACAAGTTCGCCGAGATTTGCAACGGCATAGACGCAAAGTCCCTCGACGAGGAGTGCTTCGCGCGCATTTTCCTTCGCGACAAAAAATGCCTTGATCCCGTTTTCCCGCGCGCAAACCGCCATCGGCAAAATCCCGCTGATGCCGCGGCATTCACCTTCGAGGGAGAGCTCCGCCGCAAAAAGACAGCCCTGCGCTTTTTCCGTGGGCACGATCCCGTAAGCCGCGAGGAGTCCTACCGCCATCGGCAGGTCAAGTCCGGGACTGTCCTTGCGGATCCCCGCCGGCGCGAGATTGATCGTCACTTTTTCCTGTTTCAGACGGATCCCGCTGTTGCGGATCGCCGTGCGTACGCGCTCTTTCGACTCGCGCACGGCCGTATCGGGAAGTCCCACGAGGTCAAATCCCGGCAGTCCCGCCGACGCGTCAACTTCGACGTCAATGAGCAGTCCGTCAACGCCCTGCGTCGCCGCTCCGTATGTTCTCGCAAACAAAAGATCACCCCCGCCCCTCAATCTCAAAGGCTCCGGGGATATGGCGGACCTGCCATGCCTCGCCCTCACCGGCATAAACCTCCATGACGTCAAATCGGCATTCGCACTCCGAAATCCCTGCCTGCTGCAAAAACCAGTACGCCGTACGGATAATTTTCTGCTGTTTGTACCAGCCTACAGCCTGTGCGGGCGTGCCGCACCGCACGGAACGCCGCGTTTTTACTTCGACGAAAATAACGGTACGACCTTTGACCGCCACGATGTCAATTTCCCCGGCCGGCACGCGGTAATTGCGCGCCGCAATGCGGTAGTCCCGTTCCTCCAGATATGCGGCCGCCAAGTCTTCTCCGGCCCGGCCCAGCCGTTTTGTCGCCATAGTCATGCAATCGTTTTCCTTTACTGTACGCAAATTTACATTTTTGTGTAATATCTACGTATATTATAAATAAAATGCATTAGCTCGTCAACCATGTACGTCATGAAAAGACAAATTTGATATTACGTCAACTTTCCCTATTCGAACGGGATCCGGGGAAAATACCGAACAGCAAAAAGCGCCTCCCTGACACGGTCGTTCAGAGAGACGCAGTATATGCCCGATGTTTATTTGTCAATTCTGTCCTATACGAGCGTATGTCAAAGCGGTACGTCAATGCCTCCTTCGGCGACCAGGGAACGCACGGGCTCGAACGAACGGCGGTGAATCGGACAAGGTCCGTATTCGCGCAGTGCCGCAATATGCTCCGCCGTCCCGTACCCTTTATGTCTTGCAAAGCCGTACTGCGGATATTGTTTGTCGTATTCATCCATGAGCCGGTCACGCGTCACTTTCGCGATGATCGACGCCGCAGCGATTGACGCGGATTTTGCGTCACCTTTAATGATCGAAAGAGACGGCATCGGCAGATTTTGAAGCTCCACCGCGTCGATGAGCACGTCCTGCGGCTCCGGTTTTAACGCAAAAATCGCCTCATACATGCCGTTGATCGTCGCCTGATAGATATTGATGCGGTCGATCGTCTGCGCGTCAACGAGCGCCGTACCGATCGCAACGGCTTTTTCGCGGATCTCGTCAAAGAGTTCGTCACGCACCTGCGGTGAGAGTTTT
>CACXCC010000020.1 GCA_902766015.1 uncultured Veillonellaceae bacterium | reverse complement strand
GCGCAAACTGCGTCATCCGAGCCGCAGCCGCAAACTCAAAGATTTCCTCGATTAATTCAGCGCGGAACATCAAAAAAAGCCTTGACAAAAGGGAAAGCAGGAATTATAATAATACCTGTTCTTAAGATATTCCTCGATAGCTCAGCCGGTAGAGCACCTGACTGTTAATCAGGCTGTCGCAGGTTCGAATCCTGCTCGAGGAGCCAGTAAATAATAAGGATGTGACGTGCGTTGCATCCTTTTTTTGTATACGAAAATCGAAAATGAGGTGGAATTTATGCAGCTTGACGACCGATTACAGGCACTCGAAAACTTCGTCACGCCGGGGAGCCGCGTCGCGGATATCGGGACGGATCACGGATATCTCGCCATTGACCTCGTCGAGACGGAACTGGCGTCATTTGTCATCGCGAGCGACAAAAATCAGGGGCCGTATGAAGCCGCACAGCGGACCGTTCACGAACACCGCCTGACATCAGAGCAGATTTCCGTACGTCTCGGCGACGGACTGCAGGTGTTAAAACCCGGCGAAGTCGACACGGTCTGTATCGCGGGCATGGGCGGCGAACTCATGACGGAAATCCTCGGCGCATCGCCTTTGGTGCTCAAACAGGTCAAAACGCTCATTCTGCAGCCGATGAATCAGGCCGCAGATCTGCGCCGCTGGCTTTACCGTCATTACTGGCATATCGCGGATGAAACGCTCGCCGTCGATAACGGACGCATTTACGAGATCATCAAGGCGGAGCGCGGACGTCAAAAAATGCCCGAGCCTCTCCTGCTCGAAATCGGACCCGTGATCTGGGAGAAAAAACAACCGCTTTTGCGCCATCATATCGAGTCACTGCTCTTCGCACAGCGTCGTGTCAAAGCCGGTATGGAGAAGAGCGAGGAAGCATCCAAGACGAAAAAATACCGCGATGTCGTCAAACGGATCGCGGAACTGGAGGAACATTTAACATGGTAACGTGTCAGCATGTCATGGCGGCGCTCGAAGCGATCGCACCGCGCCGTCTCGCGGAAGAATGGGACAATCCGGGACTCCTCGTCGGCAGTCCGCGTCAGGAAGTGCAGCGCGTTTTGACGGCACTTGACGCGACGGATGCCGTCATTGAGGAAGCGATTGACCTCGGCGCCGACATGATCGTCGCGCATCATCCCGTGATGTTTCAGGCGATCAAAAAAGTCCGCACGGATCTGCCGCTCGGTCATCGTCTGCAGGTGCTTTTGCAGCACGGCATCGCGGTCGCGGCGGCGCATACGAATCTTGACATTGCGGAGGGCGGCGTCAACGATGTTCTTGCCGCACGCATCGGACTCGTTCATGTCCGCGACTTTGTCCCGGCGGGCGCAGAAGGCGCGAGCCTCGGACGCGTCGGCGAGCTGCCGGAACCGATGATACTCGACGCATTTGCGCGTCAGGTCAGGGACGGTCTCCCCGCGGAATTCGTCCGCGTCGTCGAGTCGGGCGATCATACGGTGAAACGCGTGGCGCTCTGCAGCGGCGCGGGGGCGGATTTTATCGGCAAAGCCGCGATGATCGGCGCCGACGCGTATGTGACGGGTGATGTCCGCTATCATGACGCGCAGAAAGCGCAGGAACTCGGCATCCATGTCATTGACGCGGGCCATTTCGGCACGGAGTTCCCGATTGCGGCGGTGCTCGCGGAGCGTTTGACGACGGAGCTTCAAAAAGCGGGCCGCGCGGTTGACGTCATCGCCGATACGCGCTCGCGTGACGTGTTCCGCGTCATCGCGGACCGGTAAAGGGGGGATCCGATGGCTTATGTCGAAACGAAAAGCACCTGGCGCGATCACGCAGGGCGCTATTTCCAGATTACACTCGGCTGCCTGCTCGTCAGTGCAGCCTTTGATTTATTCCTGATCCCCGCGCACCTCATGACGGGCGGGATCAGCGGTATCGCCCTCATTATTACGTATTTGACAGGTCTCCCGGTCGGCGCGCAGAACCTCGTGTACAATCTCCCGATTCTCTATCTCGCGTACCGCGCACTTGGGAAACTCTACGCGTGGGATACGATCGTCGGCACGGTCATTCTTTCCGTGCTCATTGACGCGATGAGTTTTATGGTCGGTTGGCAGATTATCGACGATGCGATGCTCAATGCGATTTTCGGCGGCGTTGTCGCCGGTATCGGGTTCGGGATTGTCTTTCGTGCGAATGCGAACACGGGAGGACTGGATGTCTTTGCGGCTGTCGCGAAGAAATATTATTCGCTCGATGTCGGCAATGTCGTGTTTATCCTGAATTTCCTCATTGTCGCGGCTTCGATGTTTATCTTTGACATCAAGACGGGCCTGTTTTCGATCGTCGGCATTTATCTGATGGGCGAGTTCACGAACCGCGTCGCGGCCGGTTTTAACCGCGAGAAGTCGATTGTGATTATTTCGCCGAAATGTCAGGAGATCTGCCGCGAGATTATGGAAAATGTCCACCGCGGTGCGACGTATATCCAGGGTGCGGGCGGATTTGCCCGCGAGCCGAAGGAGCTTCTTTATGTCGTTGTGAAGCTGACGCAGGTCAGCCGCGTGAAGATTATTGTGCACCATTATGATCCGCATGCGTTCCTGATTATTTCGGACGCGTCGGAGGTGCAGGGGGAGGGGTTCACGTTTAAAGGAGAAAAGTATGAGGATGTTCGTCGCAAGTGGATTGAGGCGAATGAGAGGCGAACGGAAAATTGACGTGACAGAACGGTAAACCCGCCGGGCGAGGGGAACCGATTCTGCCGATGAGTTGCGGAGAACTCGACGGGAGAGAGGAAGCGCTCCGGCTGTTAGCTGCGGGCTAAACGGATTTCGATTTTGCTTAATTTAGTCGCCTGTTTCAAACCGCTGCGCTTAAAAGAAACAGGCTCCATGCAAAATCGAAATCCGTTCTTAACGCCCTGTTGCAGCAAAACAGCCGGATCGCTTCCTCTCTCCCTTACGTTTTCTCTCAAAACGGCAGAATCGGTTCCCCTCGCCCTCAGGTTATCTCAACGTGACTTTGCGTTGCGATCGTACCCAAAACCGCATAAATTTATATTCCCTGTCGGGACTGTCTGTCAGTCCGGCGGGGATTTTTTTGCGTAAATCTAAAGCCTTTGTCTTTTCTTGATAAACTTTTATATGACATGTTTTTGGTTGACGTACATATATAATTAATATATAATAAATATGTGAACAAACCCCATGCGCATCGGAGATCATTGTTTGCAATGTGTTAACTGATTTGTTTCGGCCTTCAACCAATGGTATAATGAATATAAGGCCGAT
>CACXCC010000019.1 GCA_902766015.1 uncultured Veillonellaceae bacterium | reverse complement strand
GATGCACATGAGTCCCTGCAACTCAAGATTCGGCAGTTCGTCGATGTGATCGAGCAGCGGACGAAGGTCCTAGTAGTAAACGCCGGATTTGCTGTCCTCTTTCGCCAGATTGACCTGAACGAGGATCGGCTGGACTTTGTCAAGCTTTGCCGCCTCGTGATTGAGCGCGTCAGCCAGATGAACGGTGTCAACGGAATGAATGAGGTCGAAATATTTGACGGCCTTTTTCGCCTTGTTGGTCTGCAGATGGCCGATGAGATGCCATTTGACGTCACGATCGAGGACCGGGTACTTCGACTCGGCTTCCTGGATGCGGTTCTCGCCGATTTCGACGGCTCCGGCGTCAATGGCTTCACGCATCGCTTCAACATCATGATTTTTCGTGACGGCGACGAGCGTTACCGGCACATCCTTCGGGACGTTCGTGCGACGGGCCTGTGCTGCCCGGATCTTTTCTTCTACCTGATGAAAACGTTCAGCAATCATGTTAATTCCTCCTCATTTCGCCGCGATGACCGCTGCGAGTCTTCCCGTTTTTCCTCCGTCGGCACGGTAGGAAAAGTATATGTCATGATGACAGGAAGTGCAGTAATCGGCTCGACCGATATGTTCCGGTTTGAGCCCCGCGGCAAGCAGCTGCAAGTAATTCGTTTCCCAAAGATCGAGCTGCTTATGGCCTGTTTTGCCGCGATCTTCGATGATTTTATCCTGCCACTCCGGGAATTTCGCGGCGAAACGCGCCGCGAGTTTATCGTCAACTTCGTAGCAGCAGGGACCGATGGCGGGTCCGATGACGGCGTAAAGATCATTCGGATTCGTTCCGAACGATTCGTGCATTGCCTTTGCCGTCTTCATGACAATGCGCGCAAACGTCCCTTTCCAGCCGCCGTGTGCGGCTCCGACCGCATGATGTACGGGGTCGGCAAAGAGAATCGGCGTGCAGTCGGCGAAACAGAGCAGTAAAGGCAGATCGCGTTCATCCGTAATGAGCGCATCCGTTTGCGGAATCGAGTCGGCGTAGTCAAATGCGCCGCGTCCCGCCTCTTTGACGCTGACACGTGCGACATGATCTCCGTGTACCTGCTGCGGCGTGCAGAGACGATTGACGTCAAGCCCGAGCGCACCGAGGAAGCGGCGGCGGTTTTCGACTACGGCCTGCGGATCATCGCCGACATGCAGTCCCATGTCAAGACTTGACCATGCGCCTTCGCTGACGCCGCCCGTACGTCCCGAAAATCCGTGCACAAAACCCTCGGGAAAGCCTTTGAATTTGCCGCAGCGAATATCGCCCGGCAGTTCGTCAATAAAAAATTTCATGATTCCTGCTCCTCTCCCGGTTTGCAGACCCCGCAACGCAGACAACCGTCAAAGCACGGAACTGTCGGTTTCAGCTGCTCTGAGCGTTCGAGCTCCCGATAAAGATAATCCTTTGTGAATCCCATGTCAAGACATTCCCACGGGAAAATTTCGTCATGCGCCCGGTCGCGGTACAAATAAAATGCGGGATCGAGTCCTTCTTCTTTTAACGCACGCTTGAATGCGCGGCTGCCGCCGTTTCCGAGGGTGCGGTAAAGTGCCGCTCCCGTACGCCTGTCGCCGCGGGAAAGCACGCCCTGAATGTAGGCTTCTTTCGGCGACTCGACATTGACGATGATTTTCGGACGGCGCCGCAGGGATTTCTGCAAATACTGCAGTTTTTTCTCGACGTCTTTTTTCTGCCCCATCGGGATCCACTGGAACGGTGTAAACGGTTTCGGGATAAACGGATTGACACTGAGTGTCAGTGTTCCGCGGCTTCCCTTCTCCTCCATATAGTCTTTGAGACGATTGGCAAGATCGACAATGCCTTCGATGTCTTCCTGACGCTCAAACGGCAGGCCGACCATGATATAAAGCCGGAAATTTTTAATGCCGGCGGCAAGGCCGAGATCCATGGAATGAAAGAGATGCGGTTCCTCGATCCCTTTGTTGATGACCGCTCTCATACGGCTGCTCCCCGCTTCGGGAGCCATCGTCAGCGTTCTGAGGCCGCTTCGCGCGAGCGAATCGACGAGATCCTTCGTGACGGAATCGGCGCGAAATGACGCAACGGACATCTCGAGTTCTTCACCGAGAATATCACGGCAGAGCGCGTTGATTTCGGGATAATCCGAGATCGCCGCGCCCATGAGGCCGATTTTTTTGCGGTACGGCAAAGCGTCTCGCACTTCCTGTTCGAGGACTTTGAGCGATCGGTTACGCGGACGGCGGAAACAATATCCCGCCATGCAAAAACGACAATGTCTGCCGCAGCCACGTGCCGTTTCGATGAGATAAAAGTTGAATTCCGTGTTGTCCGTGACGATAACGGTATGTGCGGGAAATGCATCAAGATCATGCACCCACTGACGCGACACGCGCCCGGGAGCGCCGTCAAGCGTTTCGATTGACGTCAAGTTGCCTGACTCGTCATAATGCGGCTCGTAAAGCGACGGCACGTAAATGCCGGGCACGCCGGCGATGTGTTTTAACAGTTCCCGACGCGTCAAACCCTCGCGGACCGCTTTGTGATAGGTGTCCATAAACGCCGGCAAGATTGCCTCGCCCTCGCCGATGACGAACGCGTCAAAAAACGGCGCCAGCGGTTCGGGATTGAACGTCGCGCACGGTCCGCCCGCGATAACAATCGGATCGCGTTCGCCGCGCTCCGCTGCAAGGACTTTGACACGCCCCTGTTTCAGCATCGTTAGGATGTTGAAATAGTCCATCTCGAACGAAACGGCAAAACCGATGAGCGGAAATTCGCCGAGTACCGTCTGCGTTTCCATACTCATGAGCGGCGTATTCGTCCGTTCGTAACGCGCCTGCTGTTGACGTTCCGGCATGAAAAACCGTTCACACGCCGTATCATCCCGCTTATTGAGCAGTTCGTAAATGATATGCATGCCGAGATTTGACATGCCGACGAAGTACGAATTCGGATAAACGAGGGCAAACTGCGTCCGCGTCCCCCGCGGGTAAATGACATATCCTTTTTCTTCGCGCAGCTGCTCCTGCAGTTCGCGTTTTAATTCCCAATCCAAAAGCGTTACTCCTTCGTATTCCGCGGTTTCCGGCGCATGACGGGTTCCGGCTGTTTTTTGCTCGCTTCGAGTTCGTTGAGCTCGTCGATAAAGTTCGTTACGTCCGCGAACTTCCGGTAAACGGATGCGAAACGGATATAGGCGACTTCGTCGAAATCTTTGAGCCGGTTCATGACCATTTCGCCGATTTTCTTCGACGGGATTTCGCGCTCCATCGTATTGCGGATCTCGCGCTCGATGCCGTTGACGAAATCGACGATACGCTCCATCGAAATGTCACGTTTGTCACACGAGCGGATAATCCCGTTTAAAATCTTGTCACGCTGGAACGGTTCGCGGCGTCCGTCCTGTTTGACGACCATGAGGGGAACTTTTTCAACGACTTCGTACGTCGTAAAACGGCGTCCGCAGTGCGGACATTCGCGGCGGCGGCGGATGGTCGAGCCGTCATCGGCGGCACGGGAATCAATGACGCGGCTTCCGTCTTTTTGACAGTAAGGACACTTCATTTCTGCACCTTCTTTCTCTGGGGCGGGCGGACAAGGCATTTCGGACCGAATCCGATGAGATCCTCGCGGTGCGCCAGATGCAATGCTTTGCGCACGATCGCGTGATTTTTCGGCAGCCAGTACTGCATAAGAGCGCGCTGCATGAGTTTGTCTTCGTAAGATTTCGCGCAGTAGACAGTTTCTCCCGTCAGCGGATTGATGCCCGTGTACCACATACACGTAGACAGCGTTCCCGGCGTCGGGATAAAATCCTGTACCTGCTGCGGATGATAGCCCATTTCGTGAATAAACTCGGCGAGTTCGACGGCATCGGAAAGTTTGCATCCCGGATGACTTGACATGAAATACGGCACGAGATACTGTTTTTTGCCGAGCTTTTTATTGACGGCTTCGAAACGTTTGACAAAAGCCAAATAAACCTTGCGGTTGGATTTGCCCATCGTATAGGTCACACGGTCCGCGATGTGTTCCGGCGCGATCTTGAGCTGGCCGCTCACGTGGTATTTGCAGAGTTCTTCGAGGAAATTGTCATGCGCGAGCATCAGATAATCAAAGCGGATACCGGAACGCACGAAGACTTTTTTGACGCCGGGGAGTGACCGCAGTTCGCGTAAAAGCTGGATGTAATCGCTGTGATCGACGATAAGATTCTTACACGGAATCGGCGACAAGCACGGTTTGCCGCGGCACGTGCCGAACTGCATCTGTTTATCGCAGCTCGGACGTCGAAAATTGGCGGTCGGACCGCCGACATCGTGGATATAGCCTTTAAAATCCGGCATCTGTGTCAGAATTTTGGCTTCCCGCAGAATGGATCGATGGCTACGGCGCTGAATAATGCGACCCTCATGCGAGATAATCGCACAGAAATTGCAGCCGCCGAAACAGCCGCGCTGACTGACGAGGCTGAATTTCACTTCTTTAAAGGCGGGAATCCCGCCGTCTTTATCGTACATCGGATGCCATGCGCGCATATACGGCAGATCGTACACTTCGTCCATGCCGGCTTCGTCAAGCGGTTTGGCGGGCGGGTTTTGGACGATGCACCAATCGTCGTTCTGCTGCGCGAGACGGCGGCCGCGGAAAGGATCCTGCTCGAGATATTCGAGCTTGAACGCATCGGCGTAAGCCTGTTTGTTCGTTTTGACGTCAGCGAATGACGGCAGCGGTAAATGGTTCCAAACGTAATCCATGTTCGGCACGCGGTAGCATGTGCCGGCGACATCCTGAATGTTTTTGACGTCAACGCCCTGCTGCAAATCGGCTGCGATTTCGAGCACGGCGCGTTCGCCCATGCCGTAAATCAGGAGATCCGCCTGACTGTCCGCGAGAATCGAACGGCGTACCGTGTCGGACCAGTAATCGTAATGCGCAAAACGGCGCAGACTCGCCTCGATGCCGCCGATAATGAGCGGCACATCGGGATAGAGTTCGCGAATGCGCGCACAGTAAACAAGTGTCGCTCGCTCGGGACGATATCCGGATCGTCCGCCCGGCGAATACGCATCATCATGACGCACTTTTTTCGCCGCCGTGTATTTGTTGAGCTGCGAATCCATATTGCCCGCAGAAACAAGAAACCCCAGCCGGGGTTTCCCCAGGCGGTTAAAATCCCTGGTAGAATGCCAGTCCGGCTGGGGAATGATACCAACTTTATAGCCGTGGTGTTCCAAAATGCGGCAGATAATCGCGGGGCCGAAGCTCGGATGATCGACATACGCGTCCCCGGAAACAAAGACAAAATCCAACTGTTCCCAGCCGCATTCCTTCATGTCAGCTTTGCTGACAGGTAAAAATCCGTTCATCAATTCGCGCTGTCCTTCGTGAATTCTTTCTGAGCGACCTGACCGACTTCACCCATCGATCCCTGATCTTTGCCGTTGACGCTGATCGAGATGCCGCCGGCATTACCCGCGCGGACGGAAACATTCTCTTTCCCGTTCCACGTCATCGTTTCGCCTTTTTTCGGCGTGCCTTCGAAAATTTCTTTGCCGTCGGCTTTGACCTGCGTCCAGCAATCCGCCGTAAACGTTGCCGTCACTTCGACACCGTCATACTGTTTGACGGGTTCCGCAGCGGGCTGAGCCTGCTGCGTTTGAGCCATAGGAGTGGGTTTCGGTTCATCACTGCCGCCTGAGAATGCAAAGAATGCGCCGCCTAAAATGACGATAACAACTGCGATAATCGCAATGAGTTTACCCTTACCGCCCGACGAAGAACGGTTCAAGTCATTCGAGCTGAACGACGATTCCTGTTTTTTGCGTTCGGAACGACGCGGCGCCGGTTTTGACGCAGCGGGTTTCGGAGCGGCTGCTTTCGGGGCCGCCGATTTGACGGTCATTTTCGGAGCGGCCGGTTTAGCCGTCGGTTTGACGGGCTGCGGTGCCGGAGCAGCGGGCTTTACGGCCTGTTTTGACGGTTCTGCGCCGCGAAGCGTTGACTTTTCTTCCGGTTTGACGGATTCCGCACCGTAATGGAGCGGGCGCGACGGTTTCGGCGTCACGACCGGTTTCGTGTCAACCGTTGCCGGTTTGACCGTGTCAGCTTTTTGGACCGGTTCAACCGGTTTTGCGGCTGGTTTTACCGTTTCCGTCGGCAGAACGGCCGGTTTGACGTCAACGGCCTTCGTTTCCGGTTCCGGAGCTTTCGTTACCGTCTGACGTTTGACCACTTTCGGCGGTTCCGGTTTTACCGGCGCCGGTTTGACGAAGACATTCGTCTCATGCGGCTTTTCGACCGGTTTGACGGGCTTTGCCGCCGGTTTTGCCTGCGGTTTGACGTCAGAAGCGGATTCCTCCTGCGGTTTCGGCGCCGATGCATCGGCGGAAGATCTGCCGCCGCCCTGACGTTCGAGCAGAAAACGGTCGACAAGGGTCGGTCCGTCTAACTTTAAAAGACGCGCATAATTGCGGATAAATCCCTTTGTATACACGTCAGCCGGCAGTACATCGTAACTGCCGTTTTCGATTGCCTCAATATATAAACTGCGAATGCTCGTTGCTTTCTCAATATCTTTAATGCTCAAGCCGGCTTCTTCCCTGGCCTGACGCAATTGATCTCCAACCATGTCTAAAACTCCTCCTTACCGGCAGGCCTCATACCTGCCTCGTCTCATTATACATGATTGCTTACACGAAAACAAATTTTTTCCTGAGGAAAACAGAGCGTCAATCCTGCTTTTTGCGAATATCCTCTATTTCGGTACGAACTGCCGTCAAAAAGGCGTCAATGTCCTCTTCCTGCGTAAAACGACCGAGCGTAATCCGGACGGATTCCCCCGCCTCTTGCGGCGTCCTCCCCATTGCCGTCAAAACATGTGACGGCTCGAGCGAACCCGCGCTGCAGGCGCTTCCCGCCGAAACGGAAAAACCGCGCAAATCGAGGCGAATGAGCAGCGTTTCCTGCGCAACTCCCGGAAAACGCACATTGACATTGCCCGGCAGACGATACTTGACACTGCCGTTGATTTTGGCGCCGAGTTCCTTCAGGCCGGTGATCAGACGGGTACGCAGATTTGTCAATCGCCATTCTTCCACCGGCAATTCGAGCTGCGCGAGATCCGCGGCCTTGCCGAGTCCGACAATGCCCGGCACATTTTCCGTTCCCGCGCGCATACCGCGTTCCTGTTCGCCGCCGTGAATGAGCGGATCGGGACGAAAACCGTGACGCAGATACAAAACCCCCGTCCCCTTCGGCCCATAAAGTTTATGCCCCGAAAGAGAGAGTGCGTCAATATGCATGACTTTGACGTTAAGCGGAATATGTCCGACCGCCTGAACGGCATCGGTATGGAAGAAAATTTGACGGCGCTGTAAAAATTCGCCGATTTTTTCAATCGGCTCGATTGTGCCGACTTCATTATTCGCCGTCATAATACTCACGAGAATCGTGTCGTCGCGCAACGCCTTTTTGAGTGCGTCAATCGAAACAAGCCCGTCACGGTCGACGGGCAGATACGTCACGGAAAAACCCTCTTTTTCGAGCCACGCACACGCATTGAGAATCGCGTGATGTTCGATCGCAGTCGTAATAATATGACGTCCGCGTTTTGCACGGCGAAGCGCAAGTGCCATTCCCTTTAACGCCCAATTGTCACTCTCGCTGCCTCCGCTCGTAAAAAAGATTTCATCCGCGTCGGCGCCGAGAAGTTTCGCAATCTGCATCCGTGCCGTCCTGACGGCCTGACGCGCCTCGCGTCCCTGCGCGTAAAGACTTGACGGATTGCCGAACTGCTCCGTAAAATACGGCTTCATCGCCTCATAAACGCGCGGATCGAGCGGTGTCGTCGCCGCATAATCAAGATATACCCGTTCCACGTGCGCCACACCCGACTTTCTGTTCCTGTCCGTTCGTCAAAAGATCCTTGAGCGTAATATTATTGAGAACGCTGCTGATACTGTCGCAGACTTTCTCCCAAATTCCGCGCGTCACGCATGCACCGGCGCGATCGCAATACTGTTTCGAGTCCCCCGCATTGGTCAGCAGGCAGTCAACGAGAGCGATCGGCCCTTCGACCGTCGTAATAATTTCGCCGATCGTCACCTTTTCCGGTTCACGCGCCAGCATATAACCGCCCTGTGCGCCGCGGATACTTTTCACGAGTCCTGCTTTCCGCAGCGGCACCATCAACTGTTCGAGATAATTTTCCGAGATTCCCTGATTCATCGATATATTCTTGAGCGGCACCGCGCCTTCGCCGTAATGCAAGGCGAGTTCATAAAGTGCAGTGACGCTGTACCGTCCTTTTGTTGAGAGTTTCAAACCTTGATCCTCCTACGAGTTTTGTCCATGTATTCTTTCTGTATTTTAACATATTATGCAAGTTCTGTCGTTACAGATAAAATATTCTTTTTTAGGAAAGTTAACCAGACAGGGGGAGCGAAGGGGCGTCGGCCTTCACGAAAAGCTGCGGCTAAAAAATTTTCACTTTCGCTTAATGTAGTCGCCCTGAATCAAACCGCTTCGCTTAAACAATTCAGGGCTCCGTGCAAAAGTGAAAATTTTTCTTAACGCCTTATGCAGCAAAACGTTCAGTCCGACGCCCCTTCGCTCCCCCTGCCCCGTAACGAAACGGTTCTCACGGAGACCTTCAAAAACGTTACAGTCGATGACAATTGTTTTTACTTTTCCCGTTGACGCCCGTTACAGCTTTTAAGTGAAGACCGGCGCCCCGCCTGCCCCGTTGCCAAAGCAACCTTTCCGTGTTAAAAGCTCATTTCCCCGGAAACCGTTTCGGCCAACACTGATGCAAATACGCTTTCATGCGCTTCTCCGCTCCGTTTTCCGTCGGCTCGTAATAATGCACATCCGCAATCTCGCGCGGAAGATACGGTTCCGGTTTAAAATGCCCCGGAAAATCGTGCGGATAAATATAACCCTTACCGTGCCCGAGTTTTTCCGCGCCTTTATAATGCGAATCACGCAAAAACATCGGCACCGAGCCGCAATTTCGCGTGCGGACGTCATGTAATGCACGGTCAATGCCGAGATACGCCGCATTACTCTTCGGAGCCGAGGCAATATACGTCACAGCCTGCGCGAGAGGAATCCGCGCTTCGGGCATCCCGACAAACTGAACGGCCTGAACCGCCGCCATCGCAACGACAAGAGCCTGAGGATCGGCGTTTCCGACATCTTCGGCCGCACAAATCGCGACGCGCCGCGCGACAAAATTGACATCTTCCCCTGCCGCTAGCATCCGCGCGAGATAATGAAGCGCCGCATCCGGATCACTGCCGCGCATACTTTTGATAAACGCCGATACCGTATCATAATGATTGTCGCCTTTTTTATCGTAACGCTGGACGATCTCACCGGCTGCACTTTCGAGCACGGCACGCGTCAAATGTCCGCCTTCCGCGGGAAGCATTGCTGCCGATTCCTCGAGTAAATTGAGTGCCATACGCGCATCGCCGTGCGCCATCACCGCAATCGCTTCGAGCGCATCGTCATCCGCCGTAATCGGAGTATTGCCGAGACCGCGCTTTTTATCTGCGAGCGCCCGTTTCATGACGAGAATGAGCTGCGCGTCAGACAAAGGCTGCAGACGAACGACGCGGACGCGCGAAAGCAGGGCGTGATTGACTTCAAAATATGGATTTTCCGTCGTCGCGCCGATAAGAATCAGCCGCCCGTCTTCGACATACGGCAGTAAAACATCCTGTTGACTTTTATTAAACCGATGAATCTCGTCGATAAACACGATCGTGCGCTTATCGTAATACCGCCGCTGTTCCTCCGCATCCTTGACGATTTTTCGGATATCCGCGATGCCCGCCGCAACGGCATTGAGACGATGAAACGCACTGTGTGTGAGTGTCGCAATCATCTGCGCGAGTGTCGTTTTCCCCGTTCCCGGAGGGCCGTAAAGAATCAGCGACGGAATCTGATCCGCCTCAATCATACGGCGCAAAAACCGCCCCGGACCGATAATATCCTGCTGCCCTGCGAATTCGTCAAATGTCAGCGGACGCATACGACGCGCGAGCGGCTCAAAAACCGCATTCCTCCCAATGTTACCGCTATTCCCCGCAGACGAATTTTCATCCGCCGCCGCAAATAAATCCAGACTTTCTGCCATCATGTCACCTTCTTTATAGGATCACGTCAAATCCCGACGCGTCAGCCTCTTCCCGTCGAGCCGAATCCGCCCTTGCGCTGTTCTCCTTCGCCGGCCGTATCGTTATCCGTCACGAGATATTTCATAAAAATCCCCTGCGCGATGCGCTCCCCTTTCGGGATAAACACGGGTTCTTCCCCGCGGTTATAAAGCGCGATGAGGATATGTCCTTCGTTGTCTTCGTTGTTATAATAATCGGCATCGACGACGCCGACACTGTTCATCAGTACGAGTTGACGTTTGACCGCCATGCTCGAACGGATATGGATGCAGAGCACTTCGTCAGACTGCATATAGGCTTTGAGTCCCGTCGGGACGAGCGAACAGCATCCCGGCATAATCGCCGTATGTTCCGCGGCTTCGAGGTCATAGCCCGCACTTGCCGCCGTTTTCCGCTGCGGCAGACGGATTCCCCGACCTGCAAACGTCGTTACGATTT
>CACXCC010000018.1 GCA_902766015.1 uncultured Veillonellaceae bacterium | reverse complement strand
GCGCTACCAAACTGTGCCACATCCCGACAACGATGATTATTATACTAGGGATTTGTGAAAAATGCAACCCCTTTTCGGAAAAAGTTTTTCTTTTCGCAGGAAATCGTTCCTCATTGCCAAGGATGTCAATTCGCTATACAATAAATAGCAGGTATACACCAATGATTATCCGCAGAAAGAGGGATCTCGAATGAAAGCAGTTAAAATTTGTGACGGCATTTACTGGGTCGGCGCCGTTGATTGGTCGATGCGCAATTTCCACGGCTACCATACAGACCGCGGCTCTTCCTATAACGCCTATCTGATCCTTGACGATAAAATCACGCTCATTGACACGGCGAAGGAACCGTTTAAAGAGGAACTCCTCGCGCGTATTGCATCTGTCATTGACCCGTCAACGATCGACTACATCGTGTCCAGCCACGTCGAACCGGATCATTCGGGCGCAATCCCCTTCATGCTGCAGCATGCGCCGCACGCAAAAGTCATCACGAGCGCTCCGAACGGACTGCGCGGACTCAAGGCTCATTACGGCGCCGATCTCCCCTACGTCGGCGTCAAAGCCGGTGACACGCTTTCCCTCGGCAAACGCACACTGCAGTTTGTCCCGACGCCGATGCTCCATTGGCCGGACAGCATGGTCACGTATTGCCCGGAAGAAAAGATTCTCTTCTCGAATGACGCCTTCGGCGAGCATCTCGCGAGCAGCAAGCTCTTTGATGATGAAAATGACCTCTCCGTCATTATGGACGAGGCAAAAAAATACTACGCAAATATCCTCATGCTCTACGGCCGTCAGGCCAAGATGGCTCTCAAAACCGTCAAATCGCTTGACCTCGACATGATCCTGACGGGTCACGGCGTTTCGTGGCGCAGCCATATTGGCACGATTCTTGCGGCCTATGACGAGTGGTCTGCCGGCGAAGCCAAAGAACGCGCTGTTATCGTCTTTGACAGTATGTGGCATTCGACGGAAAAGATGGCCCGCGCGATCGAAGAAGGGTTCCGTCAGCGCGGCATCGAGGTCGGTTTTTACGACCTGAAGCAGGAGCATCTGTCGAATATCGCGACGGATCTTCTGACAAGTAAGTATGTTGCGGTCGGTTCGCCGACGTTCAATAATCAGATGATGCCGACTGTTGCGGCATTCCTCTCGTATTTCAAGGGCCTTTCCCCGCGCCGCCATCTGGCGTTTGCGTTCGGCAGTTACGGCTGGGGCGGACAGAGTGTCGGGCTCGTGGAGGATGAGTTGAAGGCGGCCGGGTGCACGATTGTGCTGGATAAGATTCGGTTGATGAATGTGCCGACGTCGGCGCAGCTCGAGGAGATTACAAAAACGGTTGCTGAGGCTGAATTGAATTGTCGTCAACGACAGTTGTAAGGTTATATTAACAAGGCGGGACAGGGAGCCCGCTCCGGCTGACAAAAGTATGACACATCCCGACGGCGGCAGGACGGTCGGTTTGCCGCCTCACGTTTCATCTTTATAATTCAGCCGGAGCGGGCTCCCTGTCCCTCACGCTATCCATTCTCGGCAAAAAGTATTTACTAGTCAATCCATGCATTCCGGCAAGTATTCTTGATCCGGGCAATTCGGGGTTAGGAAACGTAAGGCAGTGAAGCGCTCTGACCGACTGACTTTGCTGCATAAGGCGTTAAGAAAAAATTTCGTTTTCGCCCGGAGCCTAAATTGTTTAAGCGAAGCGGTTTGATTTAGGCGACTTTAATTAAGCGAAAACGAAATTTTTTTAGCCGCAGCATGGAAGGAGGTCAGAGCGCTTCACTGCCGTCGGGTTTAAGTGTCATTGACAATAAACCGTTTCTCCGTTGACAATCGTCGCCCGAATCTCGACTTTGCTGTCAAAGATCGTGATGTCGGCGCGTTTGCCGGGTTCGAGGGAGCCGCGTTCGTTGTAGATGCCGAGTTCTTCTGCCGGGACTTTGGTCGCAAAAGATACGGTTTCCGCGACGGAGGAGCCGGTGTTGTGGGAAAAGTTTGCGATGGCACGGTCCATGGTGAGGACACTTCCCGCGATGGTGCCGTCCGCGAGTGTTGCGAGAGGTCCATTGACGAAGACTTTCTGGCCGCCGAGTTCGGATTCGCCGTCGCCGAGAGCGCAGGCGCGCATGGAATCGGTGATGAGGACGATATGTTTTTTATTCTTGGCATGATACGCGAGGCGCTGGGCAACAGGATGCAGATGGATGTTGTCGCAGATCAGTTCGCAGTTGACGGGATTGTCGAGTGCGGCACCGACAACACCGGGTTTGCGATGGTTGAATGACGTCATCGCGTTATAAAGATGCGTCACATGCGTGGCTCCGGCTTTAAACGCGGCGCAGACGGTTTCGTAATCCGCGGACGTGTGGCCGATTGACACGATGATGCCGGCATTTTGACAGTCACGGATAAACGTATAATCACCGTGCAGTTCCTCCGGTGCAATCGTGACGATACGGATGACATCGGCGTAAGCCGCGATTTTGTCAAATGAGGCCGGGATGATGTACTGTTCATCCTGTGCGCCCTTACGTGCGGGGCTGACGAACGGTCCCTCCATATTACAGCCGAGGATTTCGGCGCCGCCCGCCTGACCTATACGGCTTTTGACACGCTCAAACGCGCGGTAAATGCGCGGCAGATCGTAGGTCATCGTTGTCGGCAAAAAGGCCGTGACGCCCGTCTGCGCCTGAATGCGCTGCATCGTCACGAGCGATGACACGTCTTCATCCATCGTGTCACAGCCGCCGCAGCCGTGGATATGTACATTGATAAATCCCGGCGAAACATACCCGCCCGCCGCGTCAATGACATTAGGCGGTAGATGGCCTTTCGCCTTTTCCATCGGCAAAACCGCCAAAATCTGTTCATCGTAAAATACAGCATAATTGTCACGTACCGTAAATTGACCGTCAGCCTGCGGCACAATGACGCGTCCGTTGATGATTGCTTTCATCCGCTCCACCCTTTCCGAGTTCTGATTCTTTCCTATAGCATAACACAAAAAGCCGCCGGCCGAAACGTCAGGCTCCCGTGACTGTCAATCCGTCACTGCGGAGCCGTCCGTTTCGACCGGCGGCTTTTCAATGTCAAGTTTCGGTCCGTTTATTTTTACTGCAGTTTCTTCAGTGCCGCATCGGCAAGATCCGCGAGATATGCCGCTGTCGGCAAAATAGCGCTCGGGTCGACACGGAACTTCGGATTGTGGTTCGTCGGCGAAATCCCCGTGCCGACGAGTACAAAACATCCGGGGATCGACTCCTGGAAATACGCGAAATCCTCACCGGCGAGCGAAACCGGTGCCGGTTTGACCGTCAAACCCGCATCCTGTGCGACGGATTTTGCAAGTTCCGCCCACTCCGGCGTGTTGTTCGTCGCCGGCGGGCCCGCGTACCAGTCAATCTCGGCCTGTCCGCCGAATGACGCCGCGATCCCTTCAGCCAGTCTGTAAAACCGTTCCTTGATCAGCTTACGATCATCTGACGTCAAACTGCGCGTCGTTCCTTCGATCCAAGTTGTCCCCGGCGTGATATTCCATGTACTGCCGCCTTCGATATGCGTGATACTCACCAGTGACGCGCGCGCCGGATCGACATTGCGCGCAACAATACTCTGCGCCGCCGTTACAAACGATGACGCCATGAGAACAGAGTCCACGCCGCGGTCCGGATGTGCCGCATGCGTCTCTTTGCCATGAAACTTTACCTGAAATTTGTCAACCGAAGCCGTCACAGCCCCGGTGCGTACACCGACAGTTCCGACCGGAAAAACCGGCAGAGAATGCAGGCCGAACATGGCTTTGACATCCCGGAGCGAGCCCGTTTCCAGAACCGTTTTGGCGCCGCCCGGCGCTTCTTCACCCGGCTGAAACACGATGTAAACCGTTCCCACGAGCTCTGCTTCGCGTTCTTTGAGCGCATACGCCGCACCGAGCACTGACGTCAGATGAAAGTCATGACCGCAGGCGTGCATTTTCCCCGGTGTCAATGACGAATACGGCAGATCCGTTGCCTCTGTGATCGGAAGTGCGTCAATGTCACCGCGGAGCGCGACAAACGGAGCCTTGCCCGTCCCGATCTGCGCCACAACGCCTGTCTTTAACGGAAGATCGAGAACCGGAATCTCCGCCTTCGCGAGATCTTCTCGAATCCGTTTTGTCGTCTCGACTTCTTCAAATGACAGTTCCGGATGCTGATGGAACCATTCAAACTCACTCGTCAGGAACTGCTCTTTATTGTCAATTGCCATAGCGATCACCTTTTTCTGTTAATGCCTATTAACCTAATATGTTTACACGGATTAGTATAGCAAATGACCGCATAAAATGCAATAATAACGGCTTTATTCTTCCGTCACAAGATACGCCTCAACCTTATGATGATATTGACGCGGTAAAAGCACCGTAACTTCTGTTCCTTCCGCCGTATATTCCGTCTGCAGAATCGCTTTTTCGTTATGAAGCCACGTCAAAACAGCGCCCGCATCATACGGAATCAAGAGATGAAGCTGCTCTTTCTGTTGACGGAATGTCGTACGGATCAAATCCTTGAGCGCCGCGAGATTTTCCCCGGTCTGCGCTGATATGCAGATTCCTTCGCGGTCAAACAACATCTGCTCGCGTACGTTTTCGTTTTCGATTTGATCGACTTTGTTGAACACGTAGAGCATCGGCCGATCGGCCGCGTCAATTTCACGCAGGACGGAAACGACGGCTTCGATCTGCTCTTCATAGTTTTCGTTTGATGCGTCAACGACATGGAGCAGCAGGTCCGCCTCGCCGACTTCCTCGAGCGTTGCGCGGAACGCGGAAATGAGTTCGTGCGGGAGCTTCTGAATAAAACCGACGGTATCCGTGAGCAAAACGCGTTGACCGTCAGCGAGGTCCAGCTGACGCGTTGTCGGATCGAGCGTCGCAAACAGTTCGTCCTGCACAAAAACGTCAGATCCCGTCAACGCATTGAGAAGTGTCGATTTCCCCGCGTTCGTATAGCCGACGAGCGCAATGAGCGGCAGGCCGGAAATTTTGCGGCGGCGACGATGCAGACGGCGGTTTTTCTTGACTTCGTCGATACGGCGCTCGATATCGTGAATCTTCATGCGGATATGACGTCGATCTGCCTCAAGTTTCGTCTCGCCGGGACCGCGTGTCCCGATACCGCCGCCGAGACGCGAAAGTACGAGTCCCTGCCCGCCGAGACGCGGCAGGCGGTAACGGAGCTGGGCGAGTTCGACCTGCAGTTTTCCTTCGCGGGAACGCGCACGCTGTGCGAAAATGTCAAGAATGAGCGCCGTCCGGTCAATGACTTTGACGCCGAGCGCCGTTTCGAGATTGTGCTGCTGCGACGGTGAAAGTTCATCATCGAGAATAACGAGTGACGCATCCGTTTCCTGAATGAGCATTGCGATCTCGTTGACTTTGCCGCGGCCGAGAAAAAACGCCGAGTCCGGTTTTTCGCGCCGCTGTACGACTTCGCCGACGACAATCGCACCCGCCGTATCGGCGAGACGCCGCAGTTCTTCCATCGAATCCTCGATTGACAGCACGCTCATGCCCTGACAGTCAACACCGGCGAGGATCGCCCGTTCCTCACCTTCTCTGACTTCCTTTGTCCGGTCTGCGGCGAGTTTTTGGTTGATCTGCACCGTCAACTGCGCGAGATTGACGGCGTTGAGCGTATGTTCGCGGCACGGTCCGAATATACCGATTGCAAGCCGCCCCGCTTCATCCTGTTCGCCGGTCAAAAAGCCCAGTGTCCCGATGACCCCGTCCTCAACCTGTCCGAGTGCCGCCATACAGTCAAAACGCAAACGCCGCAGGGATGATTTGTCCGGATCCGAGAGCCGCGTATCCCCCGACGGATGCGTATGCAGACAGCGTACGCCGGAAAGGCGCAATTCCGAACGCGCCGCAAAATCCGGCAAATCTACCGTTGCCTGATCGCCGAGCGAAACGGCAAGAACGGTTCCCTGACGGTTGAGATACACCGCGACTTCACGTCCGAGCTCTGACGTCACCGCAAGCATCTCGGCATTGAGTTCCCGTGTCGATAGCTGCCCTGACGGCACCGACAAATCATAAATCGCGCGCAGCCGCGCCATTACCGGTTCGCGGACGTTATCGGTATCGCCGTGAACGATTTTCTCTTCTTTCATTCCATTCCTCCGTTCTGCGGATATCAGGCCCGGATTGCCATGGCGAGTGTACCGACGACCATGAGAGCGAGGCCGATTTTGGCTCGCGGTCCGAGACGTTCATTGAAAACAAGGTACGAGAATCCGATTGACACGAGGATGCTCAGTTTGTCAATCGGGACAACAACGCTGACAATACCGTTTTGGATCGCGTTGTAGTAACAAAGCCATGAACTGCCCGTCGCAAGGCCCGAAAGCACGAGAAAACGCAGTTCCTTCATGTCAAGATGATGAATTTGCGACTGTTTCCCTTTCATGAACACGATTGCCCAGGCCATAACGAGCACGACACACGTACGGATCGCCGTGCCGAGATTCGACTCGACGCCCGTAATACCGACTTTCGCGAGAATGGCCGTCAAAGCGGCAAAAACGGCCGAACCGATCGCGTACGGCAGCCATTCGCGTTTGATTTCGTGTTCGACATTCGTGCGTTTCTCGATCATGAGAAACGCGCCGAGCCCCAAAAGTACGGTACCGATAAGCTTGACTTCGAGGTGATTCGTCTCGCCGAACAGCACGATCGCGAGTAACACCGTCAGGACCGTGCTTGACTTGTCAATCGGTACAACCTTATTGACGTCGCCGAGTGACAGCGCCTTGAAATAACAGATCCACGAGGCACCCGTTGCGAGGCCCGAGAGCACAAGAAAGATCATCGAGTGCGTCGTGATGTTCGTGATCGTGTCAAACGAATCCACCACAAATACCATGATCCACGCAAAAATGAGCACGACAATCGTGCGGATCGCCGTCGCGAGATCCGAATCCGTATGGCGGATACCGCATTTGGCAAGGATTGACGTAAGTCCGGCAAACAGCGCGGACAAAACAGCCATGACAATCCACATAGGCTATTCCCCCTTTATTCATACACACTCTCTATTATACACAGAAAAATCCCCGGCAGGAAGGAGAGACTGCCGGGGATCTTTGTGAGGATTTAGAGAAATGGTGAGGTTTTTAGGGGTATTATGGAAATATCAATCAGATGATATTTTTAACGTAGCTGTCATAGAGAGCTTTGAGCTCTTCCATCTTGTCGTACATCTCGACCTGCAGGCCGGAAGCCGTCGCAAAATCGCCTTCATTGAGCGCGTTGATGAGCAGCGTGAAGAGCGACTTCTCGTCAATGCTGTCTTTTGCAAGGCTGATACGGAGGCTGTTGATCTTATTCCAGTTATAGGAATCGAGATCCGTGACAATATCCGAATCGAGTTCCTGAACGTCGCGAACGATCGCGCGGTTCTCCGGAATGATACGGGAGATCAACTCCGTCTTCCAGCGGAGCAGAGCGCCGTCGCGGAAGGAAGCGATGATCTGATCGTCAAGCGCACCGCCTGCCGTGATAACGGCTTTCTTCTCCGGATTTGCCTTGAAGTTTTCCATGTTTTCCCAAACCGTAGCCGGAGGAGCACCGAAGAGGTGGTTGCGTTCTTCATCCGTGTAATCTTCGAAGACATCTTCCTCACTGCGGTAAGCGCGGTCTTTTTCGAGATAGAAGCCTTCGTCACCGGCATTCTTGGAGAGCTCGGCAAGGAGTTCGTCCGTCGTATGGGAAACGGCTGCTTCGACACCGTCGAGGATTGCCGAATAAATGGCTGCGAGTACGAGGTACGTATTCGTGTACGGGTTGCAGGCACGGAGCTCGAAACGCGTTGCCATCGGGTTCTTGAGGTCACGGATCAGGCCGGCGAGGATCGTACGGTTACGGGACGGTACTTTCGGATTGTGGCCGAGAGACGTAACGACGCAGACCGGGGCTTCGAAGCCCGGTTTCAGACGATTCAGGGAATCGTTCGTAGCGGAAACGAACGGGTTGATGACTTCGTAGTTTTTGAGCAGGCCCATGATAGCACCGTAGCCGACGCAGCTCATGAAGTCTTTCATCTGATCATCGGCTGCATAGAGGTTGCGGATCGAGCCGTCCTCGAGGATTGCAGCCATACCGATATGCGTATGTTCACCGTTGCCGGCAACACCGATCATCGGTTTTGCCTTGAAGCTGACTTCGAGGCCGTATTTGCGGAAGATTTTACGAACGATCGAGCGGACGAAAACTTCGTTATCGGCTGCCTGCAGGGCATCCGCGAAGCGCCAGTCGATTTCGATCTGCTCGCAGACATGCGTCGTATTACCGTTTTCATCGATCTGAGCTTTGATGCCGCCGACTTCTTTATGGCCCATCTCAACTTTCAGTTCGTATTTTTCGAGTTCCTCAACGCACTGCTCGAGAGCCGTACGGACATTGCCGTGCGTACGCTCCCAATACTGTTCCTGCAGTACCTGAGAAGCGGAAAGGCTTTCAATCGAGGTATTCTCAAGCGGCGTCTGAACCCAGAACTCCAGCTCCGTTGCGGACGTAAAGGAAATGTCCGTAACTTTCTTGCCCTGAATGCTCTCAAGGCCCGAAAGCATCGGTGCTTCATTGAGCGTCTTCAGCAGGTTTTCTTTGACGAAAGCGAGCGAATCGGCAAGAACGGCACGGGAGTCAACACGTTTGCCTTCATGAATGAGGAAGGACGGGATACGCAGCGTGCCGACCGGAAGACCGAGTTCCGGATCAACGTTTTCGTAGTTATAATCGACAAACCATTTTACCGACGGATCAACCGGCATATCGACTTTTGCATTGTTCAGCGTTGCGATACCCGGGAGAACGACGGAAGAACCGTCCGTCTGAACTGCCGTGCCGGCGTAGAATTCATCGATATCCTTCAGGAAAATACGCATCGGGATTTTTTCATCCGTATCATTGCCGGCGAGGTCAATGCCGACGAGCGAGACAAATTTGATTTCCGGATGAGCCGTGAGGTATTTGAGTACTTCTTCTTTCGAGGAATTAGCTGGGATAACATACAGTAAATCTTCCATCATGTACCATCCTTTTCTTTTTAAAGATCTAAGGCTTTTCTGACAACAAAAAAGCCATGCACGGAATAAATATAATTCCTTTCGGAATTACGTTTACCTCTGCATGGCTGCGTTGCCTTAAGCTATTGGATTAACTGTCCTTATATTAGCACACTGTTTCCGACTTGTAAAGCATGTGTTTTGTATACATGAAAAATTAACGCTGCAATTCGCGAACGCGCTGACTGATGAGGTCGATCCACTCACCGTGGAAACCGACTTCTGTCATCAGATCTTCAACCGTCTGAACACGCGGCTGGTCGAGGAACATCTCGATGCGGCTCTTCTCCACCGTACGGCGAATGAAGTATTCCGTACCCGGCGTGCCCATGGCCGGGAAAGCCACCGTATATTCGTGATACATCTTGTCATGCATGGACTCATAGATGTTGACGGAATAGCCGACATAAGCCTGCCACGTATCCGGCAGACGTTTCAGGGCTTCACGGCAGGAAAATGCGAGCTCGTGGCTGCGTTTTTTGTAATCGGCGAGGACATCCTCGGCCCCCTGCGGATAATCAAGCATGACGGCACAAATGAGATCGCGGAGCGCATCAAACGTGCTGAAATCGTATTTCTGAAAATCTTCCGTCTGCTGTGCATTCAGCCAGTCCGTCAGGCTCTTCTCCATGGCTTCGCGTGCCTTGGCGACGACGAGTTCATCCTCACGATGCAGCTGACGCGCAACATTGCAGACCTTCTGGCCCGGATCTTCCGACTGTAAAACGGCCGTTTCGGCGCATTTCGGGCAGTAACCGACGGCGACATTCGTGAAGCGTTTTCCTTCTTCGATCTCCCCCATCACCGGGAACGGTTGACCGACTTCCTCATAGAGACGACGCTGCTCCGCCAGTTTTCCCTTCGAATAATACGTCAACGGGCGCGGCTGATACGTCACATGCAGAACTTCGCCGCAGGCTTTGCAGTGATAATCCTTTCCCGTCAGGCGTACCGGGATGTCACGGTACTTGTTCGGTTTGAAAAACGCGTACGGAACCGTTTCCGTAAAGCAGTAATTATAAACGTGCAGAAGATTGTCGGTGAGTCTGGATGGTTCGTTCGCCATGAAAAAGGTCACTCCTAACTGAAAAAGCCGAATAAAAAAGCCCGGAAGCGAACTCCCAGGCTGCATTTCATCTTGGAGGCGACACCCAGAATCGAACTGGGGATAAAGGTTTTGCAGACCTCTGCCTTACCACTTGGCTATGTCGCCAAAACAAAATGG
>CACXCC010000017.1 GCA_902766015.1 uncultured Veillonellaceae bacterium | reverse complement strand
TGAAGAGGCTTGAACTCTCGACCCCCAGATTGCGAACCTGGTGCTCTCCCAGCTGAGCTACATCCCCGTACTCAAAGATTATACGACCTTTGGCGAGATTTTTCAACTCTTTTTTTCACGACGGGACTTTTTCCATCGAACGCGCCTCCTCGGCGGCGTGAATCACTGCGTCGAGGTCACTTCCCGTTGACGCGGCAATGGCGGCCGTTACGGCACCTTCGACGAGCGGACAGTCCGCGATGCGGATCTTGCGGACGTTTTCTTCCATCTCGATGACCGTTTCGGCCGAGAACACCGCAGATCCCATGTCAACGAGAATCGCAACGCCGTCATCGCTGTAAACGGCGTCAATCGCATCACGGATACGCCGGCAGCTCGTTCCGAGTGTTCCGTCGGGCATTCCTCCCGCAGCGGCCATCGGGACATCCTGCGCCATCATGCGCGCCGTTTCGGTGACGCCTTCTGCAAGCATTTGACTGTGAGATACAATAACAATACCAACCATGACAAATCCTCCTACAAGAATTCATGTCGTTATTTTTCTCATTTTTATTGTATCATTTCTTTTTTCGTTGCGCTATCCGGAAAAACCGGAAAAAATTTCAAAAAACGGTTTTGGTTTTAATCACGATTTAGCGTAGTTGCTCTTTCCATTAATGAAATTTATCTGAAAAAGAAATGACATAAGTATGGCTTTTCTATGCAGATCAGTGTATAATAGAATAAACCGTAGATTTATCATCAATTGATGACGATTCCGCCGAACCGATAAGAACCCGGATGTGTTTCGGAGGGACTTACAGGGAGAGCTTCGACGGAGACCTTTCAAGGAGGTAAGAACGTGGAGAAACGAGAGAGTATGTGGGAAGCGTACCTCAGACGCGGCATGAGCCGCCGCAGTTTCATCAAGGGCTGTGTCGCACTGACGACGCTGATGGGCCTGTCGACGGACAAATTGTCCGAGGTTGTCGAGGCCGCCGAAACGAAACAGCTGCCGGTTGTAGTATGGATTCACGGTCATGAATGCACGGGCTGTGATGAATCCTTCATCCGTTCCGCAGCGCCGCTTGCAAGTGACGTCGTTCTGAACGACGTTGCCCTCGAATACGACCATCTGCTGAGTGCAGCCAGCGGTGCGCCGTTCGAGGCTCATCTTGACGAAGTCATTCAGAAGTACAAAGGCCAGTATATCCTGGCTGTCGAAGGTGCTGCCTGCACGAAGGACAACGGTGTTTACTGCATGTCCGGCGGCCACACCTTTACGCATCTGCTCGAAAAAGCAGGCAAAAATGCCGCGGCAATTATTGCGTATGGAAGCTGCGCATGCTACGGCGGTATTCAGGCTGCAAAACCGAACCCGACGGGTTCCAGCGGTATCAAGATGTTTGTCGGCGGCACGCCGGTCATCAACGTACCGGGCTGCCCGCCGATTTCCGAAGTCATGACGGGTGTTGTCATGCATGTCGCACTTTTCGGAACGCCGCCTCCGCTTGACAGCGAAGGACGTCCGAAACAGTTCTTCGGCAACCGCATTCATGACACGTGCTATCGTCGTCCGTTCTTTGATGCCGGCATGTTTGCGGATTCGTACGATGACGCCGGAGCTAAAGCAGGCTGGTGCCTGTACAAACTCGGCTGCCGCGGCCCGGAGACGTACAACTCCTGCGGTAACATGCGCTGGTTCCAGGGCATGAGCTATCCGATTCAGTCCGGTGCTGCCTGCATCGGCTGCTCGAGTGCCAATTTCTGGGATGAAGGACCGATGTCCGAACGTCTTCCGGAATACGGCAATCTCGGTGACGTTGATACGATCGGTGCAGGACTTGCCGTTGCAACGGTTGTCGGCGTAGCCGGTCATGCCGCTGCAAGCGTTGTCCAGAAAAAGAAACGCGCAGAAAACGAATCTGAGGAACATGAAGGCTAAGGAGAGCAGGTGAACAAATGAACATTGTAGTCGATCCGGTAACAAGAATTGAAGGTCATCTTCGCATTGAGGCGCAGACGGACGGTTCGGGCAAGATTACGGACGCCATCTCCTCCGGTACGGCATGGCGCGGTCTTGAACTTGTCATGAAAGACCGTGATCCGCGTGACGCTTGGGCTTATATCCAGCGTATTTGCGGCGTTTGCACGACGGCGCATGCACTCGGTTCTCTGCGTGCAGTCGAAGATGCCCTCGGCATTACGATTCCGAAAAACGCAAACTATATCCGTAATATCATGGCAGCAACGCTGACGGTTCAGGACCATATCGTCCATTTCTACCATCTGCATGCACTCGACTGGGTCAGCCCGCTCGAAGCCGCTGCCGCAGATCCGATCGCTGCAGCCAATCTGCAGGATACGATGATTAAGGCTTATCGCCTTCCGTTCCGCGGTCCGGGCCTTTCCGTCACGGAAGCTTTTGAACATGATTTTGTCAAACGCTCCCCGGAATATTACGCTCAGATCCAGAACAAGATCAAAGCAATCGTAGCAAGCGGTCAGCTCGGTATCTTCTCCGCCAACTGGTGGGATCATCCGGACTATAAACTGCTTCCGCCGGAAGTACATCTGATCGCTGTTTCCCATTACATTGAAATGCTGGACAAGCATCGCGATCTCGTTACGCCGCAT
>CACXCC010000016.1 GCA_902766015.1 uncultured Veillonellaceae bacterium | reverse complement strand
ATGCTCAAATATATGGGCGGCGGGCACGGGACGAATGTCGTGTTTGTGCAGACGCACGGGACGGAGCCGACAAGTGAGCACGCGGTGACGTCGTTTGCGCGCGCGGGTTATGCGCTCGGTGACGGCTGTGAGATTCTCGGGACGTTCGGCTGTATGGGCAAGATTAATCCGGCGCTTCAGGAACGCCGCAAAAATGCCGGACCGGACGATCCGCACGGCGGTCCGCACAGTCTCGCGCGTTGGAAACGCGCCGCGAGTCATCCGGATGAGGAGGATCTCGCAAATGCCGCGGAGTTTGCGCGTAAACTCAAGCATAAACTCGTGATGCGCGAGGCGTTCCGCGCGAAGAAAGCCGCGAAACTTGCCGCAATGAAAGCGCAGGCGGCAGCGAAAAAGGCAGATCAATAATTGACATGGACATGAAATGGTAGGATGATAATGAGGGATAAAAACCGGGCCTGCTGTCTAAGTGAAAAACACTTGGACAATAGGCCCGGTTTTCTGTTAATTGATGTCAGAACGGTCAATCGAGTACGAGGTGCGCTGCGAGAACGAGGAGCGGCAGGGCGACGATCGTGCGCTCGATGAAGATGATAAAGAGGCGTTTCATGTCAATGCCGACGTTGGCTTTGACGATGATACTGCCGACTTCGGTCAGGTAGATGATCTGGACGAGCGAAAGTCCCGCGATGACGAAACGCGTGAATTCGGACGCTATGCCCGTGCTGATGAGCGCCGGGATGAACATGTCAATGAAGCCGACGAGTGTAGCCGGAGCCGCCGCAAATGCATCGGGAACGCCGAGAACGCTCATATAAAGTCCCATCGGATACGAGAGCCATTGGAAAATCGGCGTTTCGTTGACGAGGAGCGATCCGATCGTGCCCCAGGCGATAACGATCGGGATGAGGTCAAAGAGAATGCCGAGCGTCATTTTCATGCCGTCGTTAAGTACCTGTTTTGGATAAAACGTGGCGGCGCGCTGAAGTGCACACTGTACGGCCCAGCCGAGGAGGGAAACATTTTCGGGGACGTCCTCGGAAATATTCTTTTTACCGCCCTGATACGCATCGGGAATGCTGGAAAGAGGAGGCATGCGGACGCCGATGACGGCGAGGAAGAGGCCGATGGCCGTAACAATGCCGTAAAGTGCGAGAAAATGATCGGAGATGTTCAGCGTTTCGGCGACAACCATGCAGAACGGAATCGAGACGAGCGAGAAGTTCGTCATAATCGTTGCCGCTTCACGACGGCTGTAACATCCCATGGCATACTGTTCCTGCGTGATGAGTACGGCCGTGTTCGAAGAGGCCAGCCATGAAGCGACGAGGTCGACGGAAGCACGTCCCGGGACATGGAACAGCGGACGCGTGAGCGGTTTCAAGAGGATGCCGGCAAATTCCATGATGCCGCTGTTCGTCAGAAACGGCATGACAAAACTCAGGGCAAACGCAATCGCGACGAGTGTTCCGGCAAGGTCGACCATATTGCCGCCGACATCTTTACCGATGACGGCTTCGGGACCGACGCCGAACGTGACGCCGAGTGTTACAAACATGGCAACAAGGCGCGTGATGAGGTACGGTTTCGGAATGCAGACGAGGCTTTCAAGCCACGCACGGCTGTGTACCCAAGCTGGACGGTAGAATTGTCCGATAAGGGCGCTGACTCCGGAAACGACGACAAGTGCCGTCAGGAACCACGGGAGATTGACGCGGATAAACTGATCGAGTGCCGCGGTCAACAGACTGAGCGGCGTGTCAAATCCCTCGCTGCCGAGCGGACAAAGGAACATGAAAATGCCGAAACCGGCGCAGAGCAGGAATTTTACTTTCAGGAATATGCTGCCGTTTATCGGTTCGACGACTGCAGCTTCGGCTTCGGGCTTGTCGCCCGTTGACGTCAATGGTTTCATACGATTACCTCTTTCTTTCTGCCTGACGTGCAGGCGCCGTTTGACATCAAAATACGAAACGGCGCGGGTTTGCAGAACATTTCTGCAAGCCGGCGCCGTTGCTGTCTTGTACGCATTGATGTTCGTATTTTTATAGGATGCATTTAGTATAGTGGAAATTTCGATTCAATGCAATGCTGTAAAGGTAATCTTTTGCCGGAAAATTTCTAATTGACGCATGACGCGGCGGAAGCACGAAAAAAGCCTCCGGGAATTCCCGAAGGCTTGACATGTCAAATGGTGCGTCTGGCAAGATTCGAACCCGCGACCCACGGCTTAGAAGGCTTACCCAATGCTTTTCTGCTGTTTTTTCTGTTCTTGGCGTCAGCTGAAACCCTTGAAAATAGGCACTTTGACAATCATGTTTTCCGTGTTTTCCATAGATTTCTTCCCGTGATGATTGACTAAACGATTAACCTGAGTACCGATTTTCCCGGATGCTTTTTCGCTTGATACAGCTTGCTTTTCGCGATAAAATGATAACAAAAGGGGGAATGAGCCTTGGATATGAAAAGACCGTATAACCCAACGAATGATTTGCTGTTTAAGTTTGTCTTTGGCCGAGAGGAACGCAAGGATATTACGTTGAACTTTATCAACGACGTAACAGGGCGTGAGGGCAAGGCAGCCTTTGTTGATATCGATTTCCGCAACGTAGAGTTTGCACCGGAAAAGCAGGCTGACAAGCTCGGACGTCTGGATGTTTTTGGCGTGCTTGAGGATGGTACACGCATGGATATTGAGATGCAGGTCATCAATCACTTGAACATGGAAAAGAGAACCCTTTTCTATTGGTCGCAAATGTATCTGCACTTTGATGGCTTGCAACGGGGTCAGGGCTATCGGCAACTGAAACCGGCTATATCGATCAATATCCTGCGTTTTTCGTTCCTGCCTACAGAGGATCCGTTCTCGAAGTATGTGGTCTATGACGTTAAGCATCAGCACCAGCTGAGCAATGACTTGGAATTGGATTTTCTGGAAATTCCGAAGTATAAGGCTAAGCCGGTCAGGGAAATGTCGCGCATGGAGCGCTGGTTGGCGTATTTTGCTAATAAGTTGAATAAACAGGAAAAGGAGGAGCTGGCCATGTTGAACCCCGAAATTGCAGAGGCTATGGATGCCTCGGAGCGTTATCTGATGGATGAAGCCGCCTACAGGGAATATCTGCAGCGTGAGTCAGCCATTTGGGACTATAATAACGATATCAACGGCAGTCGTGAAGAAGGCCGCGAGATAGGGCGTGAGGAAGGTTATGCTGCCGGTATAGCAGAGGTGACGGAGAAGGTTATCCGGAATCAGTTAAAACGCGGGGCAGATTATGCTCAGATTGCT
>CACXCC010000015.1 GCA_902766015.1 uncultured Veillonellaceae bacterium | reverse complement strand
TTGATGATTTTTTCGAGATTTTTCGGCTCGTCGATTTTGCTGACGGCGCCGTTATAAATCTCCTGAATGCGCCCGCTGCCGTTTGTGCCGAGCGTTTCGAGCACGTATTTGTAGTACGCTTTGAGGTCAAGTCCGCTTTTCCCCGCGAGATCGTCCCAGCGGCATCCCGCGGGCAGAGCCTCGTCGCCGCCCGTTTCTTTGAGCATTTTCAAAAAGAGAATATACGTCAGCTCCGTCACGTATTCGTGGTACGTGATGCCGTCATCGCGCAGAACGTTGCAGAGGTTCCAGAGCTTTGCTACGATTTCCTGTGTTGTCATATGCGTCACCATCCGTCATTCGTTGTTATACAAACCGGCACATTTTTGCACAAAAAAAGTAACCGCCTCTCACCACAGAACACGGTTACTTCTTTATTGTAACTAACTGAGGGTAAACCGTCTATCGGCAAACCCTGCTTCTATGTTTATTATAAGAAATGCTGCCGGCAATGTCAAGAAATTGTCGCCTACACTTACGCGGATTCCCCGCCGTCATCGTAGAGGTATTCGTTCAGTTTTTCGAGCACGTTGTCGAGTTTGCTGTCAAAGAGTTTATTAAAGCGGTTGTACCCGCCTTCCTTTTTCCAACGACTGTCTTCGCGGAACATCTCTTTACTCACGATGTAGTTTTCGTCGGCGGTGAAGTACGTGCCGATTTTCTTTAAAAAGTTTTCCTGCTTCTTCGAAACGGTGCCGTGTTCCGCAAGATCGGCGAGGACGCGTTCGATCGCGCGGTCCATGCGTTCTTTGCGGCTGAGAAGGGGCGATCCGATCGCGGCGCGGCGGATGAGGCTGATGATATCGGCGGCGACTTCTTTCCTCGTCGTCGCGGATACGGCTTTGTTGAGCTTTGTTTCCGTAAAGCGATCGTCCTGTCCGAGCATACGGCGCAGACGGATGAGATCGGCGCGTGTGAGATCGGCGGGGCTCGTCAGGACGATATGGAGCGCCGCGACGTCGTTTTCGTGCGTCTCGATCCACTCTGAGAAGGCTTTTAAATAATCCTCGGGCGTTTCGTTTTTGCCGTACGCGGCCTGCGTTTCGGTGACGTGATCCGCCGTTTTATCGATGATAACCGGCGCGTGATAACCGTGCGTTTTGTCGAGTGCGGTGAGTTCGGACTCGGCGTCAAGGATGCGCTGTTTTGCCGCGGCGGGCGTTTCCGTGCGGAGCTTGGCGATAAAGTCGCCGATGTTTTTCGTGTTCGTGCCGGCGGCGAAAAGATCCTCGTCCTCGGGGTAAATATTTTTTTGTTTGCGGCGGAGCTTCGCGATGACGGCCGTGATTTTTTCGTTGACCGCCGCCTCGGTCTGCGTGCCTTCGGTCAATCCGTCAAGCAGCGTCGCGAACGTCTCCTGCGGGCGCGTGACGACCGGTTTCATTGTATTGAACGGCTCAAGCGCCTCGTACGTGCCGACGGCGTCGTAGATGTCGAATTTTTCCTTGTGAATCTCGGGGCAGAGACGCGTCGCGCGTCCCAGCATCTGCTCAAAGAGAATGCGTGATTTGACGCGGCGCAGGAACACAAGGTTCGTGATCGCGGGCACGTCAACGCCCGTCGTCAACAGGTCAACGGTCGCGACCATGCTCGGATACTGCTCATTTTTAAAGCGCAGGATCGCCTCGCGGATTTTTTTCGGGTTGCCGTTTTCGACGGAGCCCGTGATCTTCATGACGGCTTCGTTCGGCACGCCCTGTTTGCTGTAACAATCCTTCAGCATGTTGACGATCATGTCGGCGTGACGGTCATTGACGGCGTAGATGAGCGTTTTGCCCGCCGTGCGGTCCTCTGGATCGATGCGCGCGGCGATGAATTCGGCGACGGCTTTGTTAAATCCCTCGGCGATGACGGCTTTGTTGAAGTCGTCGACGTCAAAATCGAGGTCGTCCGGGATTTCGTACGGCTTGACTTCCGTGCGGTCTACGGTGTCGTAAACATTGACGGATGTGCCTTTTTTGTAGTGAATGCCCTTTTCGCCGAGTTCCGTGCGGATGACGAGCGGGACGTTGTGATCGACGAGATAGCCGTCAATAACGGCATCGCGGTAACTGTACGTATAGACCGGCGCGCCGAAAATCTGCGTCGTGTGCAGGGCCGGCGTTGCCGTCAGTGCGATTTTTACCGCGTCAAAATATTCCATGACGCTGCGATATTTGCTGACGAAATCGAGGTCGTCGCGGTACAGTTCCTGTTCGTCGGTTTTTTCCTTGTCGAGGATGTAGCCGCGGTGCGCTTCGTCGATGATGACAAGGTCAAAGTCCGTGATCGCGGGCATCGTGTCCGATTCGTGATAGAGAATCCGGCGCACCATGCTCTGAACCGTCGCGATTTGGACACGCGTTTCGCGCTGGAGGTCTGCGTCATCGCCGAGACTTTGAATGTTATAGATTGACGCGAGCGGCAGCATTTGTTCGAGGCGAACCTGGGAAAATGTCGACATCGCCTGATCGCCGAGGACGGTCCGGTCGACGAGGAACAGAATACGGCGGAACCGGTTCGTTTTGAGGAAACGGTAGATGAGGCCGAGAACGGTGCGCGTTTTGCCCGTTCCCGTTGCCATGGCGAGAAGGATGCCTTTCTGTCCGCGCGCGACGGCGGCTTCGGCGGCCTGAATCGCCTCGACCTGATAGTACCGCAGGTTCAGTCCGTCGGGATCGGTGAGGTCGTCGTAAGGTGTTTTTTCGAGTTCTTCCTCGGCTTCTTCCGTTTGACGACCCAGCGCGGACTGAATGCCTTCGGGGCTCATCCAACCGCGCAGGGCGTGCGGGATGTTTTCCGGTTTGCGGCAGTCGAGGAACCAGATCCCGGATGCTTCTTCGTACTGCTTGATGTACGGACGTCCGTTTGCGGCGAACAGGAACGGGATCCGGGATTTGCCCCACTCTCCCGTCAGATACGTTTCGTCTTCCTTGCGGATGTTTTGCGCGTAGCGGCTGCCCTGACTGTCAAGCACGGCGGAAACGTCTTTGCCCCAGCGCTTTGCCTCGATGATGCCGACGAGTTCTTCGCCGATAAAGAGCGCGTAATCGACGGGTCCGCTCTCGGTCGGCCACTCCGCGATCGCCTGATTGACGCCTTTTTTCGGGCGTGCGCCTTTCCCGTAACGGACTTCGACGGTATCGACCTGCCAACCGACGCGGCGAAGCTGTTCGTCGATGAGTGCGCGCGTCTCGGCTTCGGTGATGTCGCGTTTTCTCGCGGCAGACTGTGCTTTTTTGCGGCGTTCTTCGGGCGTCAGTTTCTTGACGTCAGCCGATGTTTCGACGGCTTTGGCCGCGATTTCTTCATCCTGTTTCTTCGCCGCGGCGGTTTCTTTCGGCGCACCCTCGGACGGTTTTGCCGGTTTGACATACGGCTGCGCTTTGTAGTTGTAGTCGCCGTAGACTTCCATGAACCACGCACAAATGCCGAAAATCACGGGCAACAGGCGCAGACTCGCATCCGCGGAGTCGTAGTTTTCATGCACCGCTTTGTTGCGCGCGCGGCGAACGATGTGCAGCGCGTCCGCGATATCGCGCGTGATGTATTCCTGTTCGAGCAGACGGTTGATGCGCCGATCGGCTTTATTTTCCGCCGGGAACGGCACGTCATCATACCGGTAGATCAGATTGACGATCGACTCGCCGAGCATGCCGATTTTCATCAGGCTCGAGTTCGGATCGTTGTAGCAATACCTCTCCGCCATTGCTCCCAAGTGCGCGAGCGGCGGAAATTTGTCCTGTAAAAACGAAAAGTTCCCCATCGGTTTCACCCCGTTTCTTGTTAGTTTTATTGTACCGCATTGCCGGATTTGACACAAGGAAACGGACGTGTCATCCGCTTTTTCTGCTCTGTTTCCATGAAAAATGACCCTCACGAACCGGCATGTTGCCGCCCGCGAGGGTCATTTTTGTTGCTATGAAATTTACGCCTTCTGCAGCACACTCCGGTCGATTTCCGTTCCGTCGGGCAGATGACACGTTGACGTCAGCGTGTCGCCATTCACCGCGAGCACGATGTAGTTATCCGTTTCCGGCTGCGGCGCGACATAATCGTCGAGCGCGTGATCCGTCCAGAGCCCCGGGTAACGAACATTGCCGGCAACCCCCGTCAGGATATACAAAGGTCCGCGCTCGTCGCGTTTTCCCTGATACAAATGTCCGCGGTTGCGGTACGTATGGAGATGCGCCGTGTACACGAGATCGACGCCGAACTCCTCGAAAATCGGCATGAAGACCGTTCCTTCCTCCGAGAAGCCCTCTTTTCGATCCGGCATACGGCTGATGCGGTACTGCAAAACATCGCGGTGCACCATGGCGACTTTCCATTTTTTATCCGTCTTCGCGAGGTCATCACGCAGCCACGCAACCTCCGCATCCAAGAGGCCGGGACGGAACTCCTCCGTCTCGTCCCACTCGCTGCTGAGCATGACAAAATGTACATCGCCGTAATCATACGAATAATAATAGTTTTGGAAATCCCGGCTTCCGTTTTCCGGCAGATCGAAATAATTGAGATAGGCATGCGGCAGGCGCACTTTCCAATCCTGGTTGTACGTCTCATGGTTGCCCATAATCGGCGCAAACGGGATCGACTGACGAAGCGGCTCGGTCGCGCCGAACCATGCCTGCCACTGCGTATGGTCCTCACCGTTGTCGACGAGATCGCCCATATTGACGAAGAAATTCGCATCCGGATTATTCGCCGCCGCGACCTTGACGAGATTTTTCCAATCACTGTAGTCGTTCGACTGCGAATCCGGGAAAATGAGCGCCTTGAACGAAGACTGATCCTTCGCGGGCGTCGTGAGGCTTTGCCAATCCCCGGCTTTGTCGCCTGAAGCAACACGGTATTCGTAGACATTTCCCGGCTCGAGCCCTTCGATCGTCCCGCCGTACTGGAAATTGTCCACGCCGTCATCCGTAAAGAACCGCTCCGAAGCCTCGGCGCGCAGCGCATCGCCGCTTCCCTGACGTCGATATTCGATAAACGCCGGTTCTTTAAACGCCGCGGCAGACTGCCACATAATATGACGCGAAACCGCCGGATCCTGTGTCATCATCTGACGCAGATTCATGACGTCACCGTCCGCAAATAAATCGACCGCTTTCTGCTGCACTTTGCGGCCGACCTGCGTCTGCGGCAGCCAAAGACCTCCCGCCGCGAGCAGGACGCCGCCGCCGATAATTCCTTTGATAAACGTCCGTCTTGACATACGTCCCGTCGTTTTCATGTTCTCCACCAAGCTTTCTATATCAACCGGCCCGCCCTCCACGACGGGCCCGCGTTCCCCTATCTACGCTCTTAGGATATCAGATTCGTTTTTTAATGTACAATACCTATATTGACAAATCCAGTATAGAAAAAAAGCATGAAAAGCGGATTAAAACACCGCGGTTTCATGCTTCGAGATTGATATTATTTTACCGGAAAATGTTAATATCCAACGACAAAAGCGTCTCTTCGCAGAGGCGCTTTTTATTTGCCCACAATTTAATTCCGTCCCCTAACGGGGATTCCGTTCCTAAATAGAATTCGAAGATGAAATCAATCATTTTGAAAACGAAGCGTTTCCGTCCCCTAACGGGGATTCCGTTCCTTAATCCCGTGTCTGTATTTACCTAGGCGGCGGTAAAGAAGTCGCGTTTCCGTCCCCTTACGGGGACTCCGTTCCTTAATTCTATGTGTAAGTTTTCTCACGTCACACATGCGCGACAAGTTTCCGTCCCCTTACGGGGATTCCGTTCCTTAATT
>CACXCC010000014.1 GCA_902766015.1 uncultured Veillonellaceae bacterium | reverse complement strand
TGTGTCCATCCGGATGATTGCCAAGTACACGAAACTGTCCTTGGATGCGATTCGTGAACTGGCGGCAAAGAATAATCTGCCGATTACGGAATGAGACGGAATCTGATCCGAAAACGAAACAAGATCCGTTGATCAGCCGCGCCGTTTATGACGCGAGTCGGTTGATCTCATCGCAGAAGGAACGCGCATATCCGGTGCGGATCGAAAATTACATAACGGAAGGAAAAGGGCGGCAGCTCGCGGGGATGCGGGGTGCCGCTTTTTTGTGTGCTGTTTGTTGGTTGAACTGGTTTCATACGATGATACAAAGCTGCACGTTATTGCCTTAATGCGTCCACTGGTATAAGATAGTAGTAGCAAAATCGCGGAATTATGTCAGGGGGATAGCGATGTTCACAGATTTAGACAGTGCGGGAATTCAGCCCGAAGCGTTCTCGATCGGAGATGTACCGGAAATTCAGCTTCTTCCGGATGCTCAGCAGATGATCGCCGATATGTTACGGAAAGAAGAACACGGTTTTGTTCGCGTGACAGAAACGACGGTTGCGGTGCAGGCGGGAGCGGAGTACATTTTCTTTCCGAGTCAATGGTATTATATTGCCGTGGTGTGCAGGCCGTATGCGGAGGCACTTACGTCCTACGTTACATATATGAAACAACACGGTTCGGAACACGGAAATATCGGGGATTGGCTTCAAAATGATGCGATGCATGTACGGTTTACCAATCCCGAGGATGCGAAAAATTTTGATCATTACCTCGCTGTTGCAAAGCAGATCGTCTTTGGCAAAAAGCACGCGGATAATCCGGAACATACGGCTGATATACTCAAGCGTCCGATCGAGGAGCTTTTTGATCTCTGTATGCAGGGCAAATTGGCTTCGCTTCATCTTTGTACGCCTTATCTCGGTCGTCTGATTCGCTATCTTGTTGCACGCCAACAAATCTATACGGCTTTGGAACATGAAGTCCGTACCCAAATCCCGGAAAAACCGCAAGCGAATACCAAGGTATTTTCAAAAATAAAAGACTGTGCGCGGGAAGTTATGGATATTCTTTACGATATTGACGGTCTTGAACGCCTGAAACCGTTTATGCACGTGAATGAAAGCTATATCAAGATTGATAGTTCCAAAGTCGGTGGGGGTATTCCGGAAAAAGGCGACTTCTTTAAATATTTATTTGCCAGACCCGAGGCGGGCGCATATAAAAATAATGAGGCAAGGAGACTGTTTCTGGATAAAATATATCGTTTTCATATCGATGGCGTGGATTATACAAGTAAACTGACAACACAATGGGTAGATAAAGAACTGGCGCCCGGAAAAGATGGACATAATAATCTGCGTGCCTTGGTTCAGGTTGCGGAAACGTATTATCCCCATGTTGTTGACGTCAAATACGATGCGGATGAAAAAACGTATCGCGTAACAAAATTGGATAACCCTGCCCAGAATGAAATGCAGGTTCAGGAAAACAATTTTATTCTCGCCGATTTCCCCGATACATTCCAAACCCCGTTTGCCCGCCGTTATATCACGTCACTTCTTGCGAAGCCGTTTGTCATTCTGACCGGCAATAGCGGGACAGGAAAAACGAGGATCGCCAAGCAGCTTGCAGAATATCTCGAAGTAAGAGACGGGAATGGCGAAACGAATTGGGAACTTGTACCGGTCGGAGCGGACTGGACGGATAATACGAAGATGGTCGGATTCCATAATCCACTTGCTGAAGGCGGCAAAGGCGCCTATGTCAAAACGAGTATCGTCAAATTAATCGAACGCGCCAATGCTCATCCGGATCTCCCGTATTTCCTGATTCTCGACGAAATGAACCTCAGCCATGTCGAACGCTATTTTTCGGATTTCCTCAGTCATATGGAAACGCCGGATCTCGCGTTTGTTTTGGATGGTTATCCGGGGGAACCGTTAAAATACCCGTCGAATCTTTTTGTCACGGGAACGGTCAACATTGACGAGACTACATATATGTTCAGCCCGAAGGTTCTTGACCGCGCGAATGTCGTGGAATTTCGTCCCGATGAAGCGTCTGTTTTAGGCCTGTTTATGCAGCCGGTTGCAGTGACGAAAACATGGTATGCCGGGACAGGCGGCAATTATGCCAAGGCATTTTTGACACTCGCGAGGGAAATCCGTGCAGGAAAATGCGGTATCGATGATCATATGAAGGAAATTCGCGACCTGTTTGACGGAATTTATCGGATTACGGGCGAATACGGTTATGAATTTGCGTTCCGTACGGTTCGGGAAATTCGCCAATATCTTGCGGCGGCGTATGAACTTGATCCGCATGCGTTTGACCTGACGCGCGCCGAAGATGAACAGCTTTTGCAGAAAATCCTGCCGAAAATTCACGGGAATCGGAAGGAGATTTCCGGTCTGCTGGAAGAATTGGGGACATATTGCGATAAATATCATCTCGCCGGCAGTGCCGATAAAATAACGAAAATGAAAGGGAAGCTTGAAAAAGTTCAATACGCAAGCTTTATTTAAATTATGGCAGTAGCAATATGTTTTCAAATTGACGCCGATCGTCAAGCGCGCCTTTATGCCGCCGGTACGTACAATCTTATTGCGTGGGAGCAGGACAACGCATGCCTGCTCGGTTCTGCCTATCGGAGTTGCGGCTGGAAGGATTCGTCAAAAACTGAGGAACCACTACGCATCGAAAAAACGGTGAATCAGGAGTATAGTCTGCGTTTGACCGAGACAAAACGGTATCGGATTCGGATCATCGGGCGCGATATAAAGCCGTCGGAACTGCCGTATTTGCCGAATGAATCGAATCCGTTTTTAACATGTGATCGGGATGCGGATACGCTGTCATTTCAGTTTATTAATTATCTCGGATATACGAAGCTGATTTTTCCGGTTGCGGGCGGGACGAAGGTTTTGCCGTTTGAAGTTGTGCCGGATAAAATCGATTACGAAGATGATTATATTATGATGACGGAGTCGATCGGCGAACGCTGTGCCGGTTTGCTGATGGATTATGCCGGTTCGACGGCAATTACGTATCGGCAGACGGAAGAAAACCGCGCCACACTGCTGGAGCAGTTTATTTTCCTGCGCCAGTTTTGTTACCGGGATAATATTCAAGGCATTTTCGGGTCGATAAAGCGTAACCCTTCGCGACTGTTAGTCAAAGAGGAAGAAATGCGTCCTCTGGGGTACGGCGTGCCCTCGGGACACTTTTATACGAATCCGTTTTCGCACGGGCGGGGATGGCAGAGAATATCACATGGCAATGCGACCTGCGATTATCTGCCCAGCGAAATTACCGTGACGCATAAACGCGACAGCCTGGATACGGAAGCGAACCGGTTTATCCGGTATGCGATTCAAACGTTTGATGAAATCTGTGTCGGTTTAATCCAGCGCCTTGATGCGGATGGGGCGGATAAACAAACGGCGTGTCGTCAGGAAGCGGCGGCGATTCATGAACTGCTCGAAACGATTGAGCAGGATTCCTTTTTTGACGAAGTCGGGGCGCTCGATAAAATGCCTGAAGATAATCAGGTCCTTCAGAACCGTGAAGGGTATTCCCAGATCTTTTATGCGTATCTGATGTTGGATTTGGCGCTTCAGCTGGACTGGAAGGGGAAAGATACGGTTTATCACGGCGAATCGAAAAATGTCGCTCTCCTTTACGAGTATTGGCTGTTCTTTGAGCTATTCCGTATTATTCGCGGGATTGACGGATGCCGTCTGTTGAGGGCAAATGAAAATCCGTTTATGACGACCGATCCGGGGCATCTGGTGATTTCTTTAGTTGAAGGAAGAGAGTCGTGTCAGTCGTTTGAAATTCCTGATCGGAATGTGCGGGTCAACCTCTATTATAATCGGACGTTTTCGCGGAAGGATTTTCAGGGAACACGGTATGAAGGCTCGTATTCCCGGCCGTTTCGCCCAGATTATACGTTGGCGTTATTTCCGGCGAAATATACGAAAGGAAGACATAACGGTGAGGAAGAGGCACTTCAGGACGGCGCGGTGCAGTATGTTCATTTTGATGCTAAATACCGGATTACCGATTTGACGTCGATCGTCGGTCATAAACACGAAACGGAAGACGAGTTAAATCAGGAACTTGCGGACGATAAGGCTGATGCGATCGTCAATACGTATCGGCGCGGCGATTTGCTCAAGATGCATACGTATAATGATGCGATTCGTCGCACGAGCGGGAGCTATATTTTATATCCGGGCTCGGGGCATTATTCCGGAAGCAGCAACGCGGCGTTTCATTTGTATGATGAGATTTTGCCCGGTGTCGGGGCATTTGCGATTAAGCCGGGGATTTTACAGCAGAGTGAAACCGAGTTACGGAAATTTATTCTTCAGGTCATCGATTATCAGAATGAATCCGGTTTTCGCCTCAATCGTATGCGGTATTATGAAGAAATGGTTTATCGGGAACCGGCGATTCAAAAAGGACGGAATCAATCCGGTCGTAAGCATAAATCGCCAGTATCGGATACGGCGGCACCGGCAAAAGCGAAGCGGAAAAAGCTTTGCGTCATCGGGTATATCCGCGCTGATAAACCGGAGGATTATTATTTTTTCCTGCGCGATCACGGTTTGTTAGAGCCGGGACGGGAATTCCTGTTTTACTATTATGCGATCAAAGGAAATTTCGTTTATACGCATCATAAGGATATTGCGAAAGCAAAGTATTTCCGGTTTTACCGTAATGCAATTGATAAGACCGGGACGTATGATTTGGAATCGTTAATTGGTACGATTCGCTCGCATCAGCTCGTTTCGCGGGAAACGCTGGAAGAGATGCTTGAACAGGAAGGTCAGACGGATGCAGGGGCGCATCATGCCGATTTTTATTATGTATTTCGCGTGCATGTTTTGCCGAAATCTGTGCCGTTTGAACAAATAAAGCGGAGTGCGGTGAATTCGGTTAACGGGAATGACAGTTTCAGTCCGCATTCCCCGAAAGTTATTTTTATAAACGGATGAATTCTTTAAGTGAGGCGATAAACCATGGCGGAGCAGTCGCAAAACGATACCGAACACAGACTGGCTAAGTGGGATTCGGAGGAGGCGGCACTTTTATTGCAGGGATATTTAATTGTCAAAGCAGGATGGGCGTCACGAACGGATGTGATCGCCGCAATTTCCCGTTTATTGCGTCAGAGAGCGTTTGACCGGAACGGCTCGGTTTCCGAGAAATTCCGTAACGTCAACGGCATTGAGATGCAGATGGGCTCAATGGCTGTTGCCACGGGAGATCGTAATTACGGAAAATGGACATGCTCTGAACTTTTCCGTCAAACCGCGTCCATGTATCAGAAGAATTATCCGCAATATGCGGCTTTGATTTCGAAGCTGCGTCGTGAGGGATATGATATCGAGAAAGAACTGGGTATTGTGCAATAAGTTTCATGTCAAAACTTATCCCGAAAATCGCCCAATTTCCTATCACCATTGACTTGTCGTTACTATACAATATAACCAGATCAGGAAATAACCTGACAGCCGGACAGCAGAGGGGCGCTGCCCGGTAAAGCCCCTAAGTTACTGCCATAATCGACACAACTGAGGAGGAATGAACAATGGCAACGGCAAGAAACAAGAAAACTACGGTACTCAAACTCGGCATTATCACCGGCGTCAGCACGAAGGGCACGGACCTCGTCGGGACGCGCACGATTAACAACATCAATCCGGAGATCTCCGATGACGATCTGCTCGCGATCGGATCGGCGATCGGTGAACTTCAGACGTACGAAGTCACGGAAGTTCGTCGTCAGGATGCTGCGGTTCTCGCCGCGGAAGCGTAAGATAGGAAAGGAGCGACTAAATTATGAAAAAGACTCTCTACATGGTATTTACTCTCGGTGATGACAGCGGTGTTTCGACGAAAACGATGACGCTGAGCCTGCAGAGCCCGAAAGACGGCCTGACGAAGGCGGAGGTTGACGCGCTCGGTCAGAGCATCGTCGCAAAGAAAGCGTTCCTGTACAACGGTTTTTACCCGCAGGGCGTGAAGGAAGCGTACATCCGTCAGGTCGACGATGTCGAGCTTGCCTGACGCGGAGATGAGGTGATCGCATGGAAGAACCGATCATGACGGCAATCTCGTCAGTCGGGTTCCCCATCGTCATCACGTTTTACCTTTTGACAAGGTTCGAGAAGTCGATGGATCGCCTGACATGCGAGATCAGCACCCTGATTCAGGAATTGCGGCCGAAAACGGCATAATGAATTCGTAACGCCCCTGCTGCCGGGAATGGCAGCGGGGGCGTTTTTGTATGCGGATTGTCTTTTTAAGACGGATATAAATATAATTTGTCTTTTATTGACGGATATAAACGGATTTGTTATAATAAATCTGTATAGATGTTCTTTGCAGAACTACGACTGATCAGTTTTTTGAGGCATGCCTTTTTGTATTTTATTTTTGTGGTACAATAAAGGGGAAGGTAAATGAATGAGGCAGAGCGCCAAAAACTGCTGGAAGCGCTGAAGCATTTCCGGCTTATTGATGATACGTTTGTGAAAACGCCGATGACATGTTTTATCCGGTACTGGCCGAGCGTGTCCGGTTTTTGAAGACGAATGAACACGGGGTGAGTAAGATG
>CACXCC010000013.1 GCA_902766015.1 uncultured Veillonellaceae bacterium | reverse complement strand
CAATCGCGCGGTTGAACCCCTCGGCACTGTATTCGACGTTCTGTTTGTCGAGCGCTTCGCGCGCTTCCTGCACCTTGTCGCCGCATCCTGCCGTCAAAAGACAGACAAACGCCAGACACGCCGCAAGCATCGTCAAAACGCGCCGCTTCATGCATTGTTCTCCGCAGATTCGCGCTTTGCGAGCCACTGAACCGAGCCGTCCTCGATATCGTAGAGCGCGCTGACGACTTTGACGTCAAGTTTGCGGCTCATGCAGGCGCTGCGGATCACGGCGGCACTGTGGAGAGCATTGCGGATTGACGCTTCGCGTTCGTCCTTCGTTCCTTCCGCGGCTTTCGCGATCTCATCCGTGATCGAACGGATAAAACCTTCACCGTGTCCCGAAAGCGCCGCCCCGACCGCACCGCAGTGCGTATGGCCGAGAACGACGACAAGAGGCGTATGCAAATGGCCGACGGCGTATTCGACACTGCCGAGCTGATGATCGGCGACAACATTTCCCGCGACGCGGATGACGAAGAGTTCGCCGAGCCCCGCACTGAAAATGCACTCCGGAATCACGCGCGAATCCGCGCACGCGATGATGACGGCATACGGAAACTGACCTTCCCGCGCCGTTTTCACCCGCAATTCCTCCGGACATCCCCCGCTGCGTCCGTCCGACAGACGATACCGGATATTGCCCTCTTGTAAACGAGCCAACGCTTCTTCTGCATTCATAGGAATCCTTCTTTCTGTACCTGACATCAAATTCTAATGCAACTCTCATCTAATTCCCTTACACTGATCAATCAGATACGATTATATCCGCGCAAGGGGGTATTGGATGAAATTATCCAAACGACAAAAATTGTTTTTGACCTGTTTTCTCGGTGCCATGGCGGCACTCGCACCGCTTTCGACCGATATGTATCTGCCGGCCCTGCCGACCGTGCAGTACGATCTCGGCATCACGACGTCACTCGCGCAGATGACACTCACGATGACGATGGTCGGCATGGCTCTCGGGCAGATTTTTGCGGGACCGCTCAGCGATATGCGCGGGCGAAAAGTCCCGCTTCTCATCGGCATGATCGTCTTTACGGGCGCCGTCGCGGGATGCGTGTTCTCGCGCTCGATTTTCTGGTTCCTCGTTTTCCGTTTTATCACGGGCTTCGCGGGCTCCTGCGGCATCGTCATCTCGCGTGCGATTGCGCGTGACATCTACGAAGGCGCGGAACTGACGCGGTTCTTCGCGATCCTCATGATGATCAACGGACTCGCGCCGATTCTCGCGCCGATTCTCGGCGGTCAAATCCTGCTCTTCACGTCATGGCGCGGCATTTTCGTCGTTTTGACCGGTATCGCCGTCATGTTGACCACCGCCACGCTCATCTACCGCGAAACCCTGCCGAAAGAACAGCGCCTCAAAAATCTCGGCGCCACGTTCGCGAAATACCCGCAGCTTCTCAAAGACCGGTATTTCCGCGGTCACTGCCTGTTGCAGTGCTTCATTTTCGGCGCGTTTTTCACGTACCTCGCGGGGTCGTCATTCGTGTTCCAGAATATTTATGACGTCAGTCCGCAGGGTTTCAGCCTTATTTTCGGCGGCATCGGCGTCGGACTTCTCCTCATGGGGTCGCTCCCCGCGCGTTTTGCGGGACGCATCCCCGATGTCGTCATGCTGAAAAATTCCGTGCTCGTTTCCGTCATCGGCTCGGCGGTTTTGCTCGTCTGCTTTTTCCTCGCCATGCCGCTTTTCGTCATCGTCCCCGTTCTCTTTGTGACGATTGTCCCGCTTTCCGTCATCGGCGCCGCGAGTTTTTCGCTCGCCCTTTCGCGTCAGGGGAAAAATGCCGGCAGTGCGAGCGCGCTCATCGGCTTTTTCTCGATGATCCTCGGCGGACTCATGATGCCGGTTGTCGGGATCGCGGGCGATCACAATGCCCTGCCGATGAGTTTCATCATGTTCCTCGGCTACGGACTCGGCTACCTCTGCTTCCTGCGCATGATCGCGCCGGAACACAAAGCCGAACTGCATCGCTGACATCAACTTTATCATAACATAAAAACCGGCTTTGAAAGCCGGTTTTTTTACATTTCAGAACCCTAACCGTTCGACAATCATCATGAGAATCGGCGCGAAAAGCAGCGCCGGCAGATAGTCGATGAGCTTGAACTTCGTGAGATTCAGCATATTAAAGCCGATCATCAGAATGAGCAGGCAGCCCGTCGTTGACATCTCCGCGATAACCGCATCGGAGAGAAACGGCGCGAGCCAAACGGCCATGAGAACGATCGCGCCCTGAAAAATCAGCGTAAATGCCGCCGATCCGAACACGCCGACGCCCATCGCCGCCGTCATCATAATGCCGGAACAAAAATCGAGCAATGACTTCGTGTAGAGCATCGTATAATCTTCGGCGAGTCCCGCCTGGAGCGACCCGACAATGACCATCGCGCCGACGTTCATAATGAGACATGACGTCACAAACGCCTTCGCGATCTTCGCGCCCTCGCCCTCACCGGCGAAACGCGACAGCAGTTTCTCCGAACCCGCATAAACACGGTCGTCGAGGCGAAACGCCGCGCCGAACAAAACGCCGAGCACCATCGCAACGATCATGACGAGAACGTGTTCCTCATGAATAATTCCCTCGACGCCGATCGCGACCGTGCAGACGCCGAGCGCTTCCATGACGCTGTCGGTCAACCGTTTCGGCAAACCTTTGCGGAGCATCAGGCCGACACTGCATCCCAAAATAATCGCGACTGTATTGACAATGACGGCAAACAAGCAATCCCCTTCCTTTCCCAATGCGGTTTAACGGGTTCCGTTTTCGCCGCATACCGTTCCGACGGGTGCTTTCCCCGACGAATTTCTTCCTATTTTCGATACCGTTTTTCTCGATGTCAACGCGTTATTCGCGTCCGCCGTTTTGCTCCTCGAGCAGCGGTTTCAGATATTTTCCCGTATAGGACGCCGGGACGCGCACGATGTCTTCCGGTCTTCCCGTTGCGACAATCGTCCCGCCCGCGTTGCCGCCTTCCGGGCCGAGGTCGATGAGATAATCCGCCGTCTTGATGACGTCGAGATTATGCTCGATGACAATGACTGTATCGCCCGCGTCGACGAGGCGCTGGAGAATGCCGAGCAGTTTATGGATATCCGCGGCGTGCAGACCCGTTGTCGGCTCATCGAGGATATAGAGCGTACGTCCCGTACTGCGGCGCGAGAGTTCCGTTGCGAGTTTGACGCGCTGCGCCTCGCCGCCCGAAAGCGTCGTCGCGGGCTGTCCGAGACGGATGTATCCGAGTCCGACATCCTGAATGACCTGAAGCCGCCGCGCAATGCGCGGGACGTTCGTAAAGAACTCCACGGCTTCGTCAATCGTCATATTGAGCACGTCCGCGATGGTCTTGCCTTTATAATGCACTTCGAGCGTCTCGCGGTTGTAACGCGCGCCTTTGCAGACTTCGCAGGGCACGTAGACATCGGGCAGGAAATGCATCTCGATCTTCAAAATACCGTCGCCCTTGCACGCCTCGCAGCGTCCGCCTTTGACGTTAAAACTGAACCGCCCCGCCTTGTAGCCGCGCATCTTCGCCTCGCTCGTCTGGCTGAAGAGTTCGCGGATCGAGTCAAACACGCCCGTATAGGTCGCGGGGTTCGAACGCGGCGTCCTGCCGATCGGCTGCTGGTCGATATTGATGACTTTGTCGATATGCTCGAGTCCGCGGATCGCCTTATGCCGCCCCGGTTTGCCCTTCGCATGGTAAAGCCTTGACGCAACGCCTTTGTAGAGGATTTCGTTGATGAGCGTACTTTTGCCCGATCCCGATACGCCCGTGACGACCGTGAGCGTCCCGAGCGGGAACTTGACGTCAATGTTCTTGAGGTTATTTTCCTGCGCGCCGACGACTTCGAGGAATTTCCCGTTTCCGGGACGGCGCTGCGCGGGGACGGGGATGAATTTGCGGCGAGATAAATACTGACCTGTCACGGATTCCGGCACGTTCATGATGTCATGTGCCGTTCCCTGCGCGACGACATAGCCGCCGTGTTCGCCCGCTCCGGGTCCGATGTCAATGATCTGATCCGCCGCTTTCATCGTGTCTTCGTCATGTTCGACGACGAGGAGCGTATTGCCGAGATCGCGCAGATGTTTGAGCGTCGCGAGGAGCCGGTCATTGTCCCGCTGATGCAGGCCGATGGACGGCTCGTCAAGGATATAAAGAACGCCCATAAGTCCCGAGCCGATCTGCGTCGCGAGGCGGATGCGCTGGGCTTCGCCGCCCGAAAGCGTCCCCGCCGCCCGCGAAAGCGTCAGATAATCGAGTCCGACATTGAGCAAAAACTGCAGTCTCGCGCGGATTTCCTTGATGACCTGCGCGCCGATCTTCGCCTCGCGCGGCGAAAGATTGAGCTCCGTAAAGAACGCATCGGCCTCGCGGATCGTCAAATGCGACACTTCGTCGATATTTTTCCCGCCGACCGTGACCGCGAGGACCTCGGGACGCAGACGCGCGCCGTGACACGCTTTGCACGGGATTTCCGTCATGTAGTCCTCGTACGACTCGCGCATTTCATCCGACGTCGTTTCCTCGTAACGCCGCGCGAGAAGCGGCATGACGCCTTCAAACGGCACATGGTACGACTTGTTCTCGCCGAACATATTCGTATAGCGGAACGTCACCTGTTCACTCCCCGAACCGTGCAGGAGCATCTGCTGCATGTGTTTGCCGAGATCCTGCCACGGTGTCGTGACGTCAAGTCCGTTCTGCGTGAGCAGCGCCGTCATTGCGCACATCGCGTACGAGTGCGGATTTTTCGAGAGCGGCGCAAACACGCCGTCCGCGACGCTGAGTTTCGGGTCCGGGATCACGAGTTCCCCGTCAAATTCCTTGTGGCTGCCGAGGCCCGTGCAGACGGGACATGCCCCGAAAGGACTGTTAAACGAAAACATGCGCGGCGTGAGTTCCGGCAGGCTGATCCCGCAGTCGACACAGGCGAAATTCTCGCTGAACATGAGTTCCTCGCCGCCGACAATCTGCACGTAAACGACACCTTCGCCGAGTTTCAGCGCCGTTTCGAGCGAGTCCGCGAGACGCGTATTCATGCCCTCGCGCACGATGAGTCGGTCGATGACGACGTCAATCGTGTGCTTTTTGTTCTTTTCCATTCGGATGTCATCATTGATGTCATAGACGGCACCGTCGACGCGTACGCGCACATAACCGTCACGGCGGATTTTTTCGAGTACCTTTTTGTGTTCGCCCTTGCGTCCGCGTACGACCTGCGCGAGGATGAGGAGCTTCGTCCGCTCCGGGAGTGCCGTGATCTGATCGACCATCTGATCGACGGACTGCTGCGTGATCGGCTTGCCGCATTTCGGGCAGTGCGGATGTCCGATGCGCGCGTACAAAAGTCGCAGATAATCGTAGATCTCCGTGACCGTTCCGACCGTCGAACGCGGGTTGTGGCTCGTCGTTTTCTGATCGATCGAAATTGCCGGCGACAGTCCTTCGATGCTGTCGACTTCCGGCTTGTTCATCTGGCCGAGGAATTGACGTGCATACGCCGAAAGCGACTCGACGTAGCGCCGCTGACCTTCGGCGTAAATCGTGTCAAACGCGAGCGAGGATTTCCCCGAGCCCGACAGCCCCGTGATGACAACGAGCTTGTCGCGCGGGATCTCGAGGCTGATATTTTTAAGGTTATGCTCCCGCGCGCCCTTGATTTTGATGGTGTTTTCCATAATATATACTCCGTATTATTCGGCCGGTTTTGCCTTGCGGCTGCGGCGTCTGCGCGTCGTGCCGGATTTCCCGGATGACTTCGACTTTGACTTCGCCGATTTTGCCGCCGCCGGCATCGAGCCTTCGAGCTCGAGGATCATATCGCGCAGTTCGGCCGCGCGTTCGAACTCGAGTCCCCGCGAGGCCTGCTGCATCTCGCGGATGAGCGTCTTGACGAGGTTTTCCTTCTCCTTTTTCGTCATGGCGCGCTTCTTGCCGTCTTTCTTTTTGACGCTGTATTTGCCGTCCGATTCGGCGACGAGCGTCGTCTCGATGAGCGGCACGATCGGTTTAACGATCGTTTTCGGCACGATGCCGTGTTCCTGATTATACGCGTCCTGAACCGTACGGCGGCGCTGCGTTTCGTCGATCGCGCGCTGCATCGAATCCGTGATGCGGTCCGCGTACATGATGACGCGTCCGTCCGCATTACGCGCGGCGCGTCCGATGATCTGGATGAGCGAGGTATCCGAGCGCAGGAACCCTTCCTTGTCCGCATCGAGAATCGCGATGAGCGAAACCTCCGGCATGTCGAGTCCCTCGCGCAAGAGGTTGATGCCGACAAGCACGTCAAACTCGCCCGCCCGCAGATCGTGGATGATCTCCGCGCGTTCCATCGTCGCGATATCCGAGTGGAGATAGCGCACCTTGACGCCCGCTTCCGTAAAATAATCCGTGAGGTTTTCCGCCATCTTCTTCGTCAGCGTCGTGACGAGCACGCGCTCGTTGCGCTCGATGCGCAGATGAATCTCGGACAAAAGATCGTCGATCTGACCTTCGAGCGGCCGGACCTCGATAACCGGATCGAGGAGCCCCGTCGGGCGGATAATCTGCTGAGCGACCTGCTGAGCCTGCCCGAGTTCGTATTTCCCCGGCGTTGCCGATACATAGACGATCTGGTTGATGCGCTTGCTGAACTCGTCAAAGGTCAAAGGACGATTGTCAAACGCCGACGGCAGACGGAACCCGTTTTCGACGAGCGAAACCTTGCGGCTCCGGTCACCGGCGTACATCGCATGGATCTGCGGCAGCGTCACGTGCGATTCGTCGATAAACATGAGGAAATCCTCGGGGAAATAATCGAGCAGCGTATACGGCGCCTCGCCCGCTTTGCGGTGCATGAGATGACGCGAATAGTTCTCGATGCCCGAGCAGTACCCCATTTCCTGCATCATTTCGAGATCGTAATTCGTGCGCTGTTCGATGCGCTGCGCCTCAAGGAGCTTGCCCTTCGACTTGAACATCGCGACCTGCTCCTCCATCTCCGTGCGGATGTCGCGCATCGCGATTTTGAGGTCTTCCTCCGGCGTGACATAATGCGACGCCGGGAAAACCATCGAGTGCAGGCGCTCGCCGTACACCTCGCCCGTCACGACGTCAAACTCGAGAATCCGGTCGATCTCGTCGCCGAAGAGCTCGATGCGTACGGCGCGGTTGTTGTACCCCGCCGGGAAAACCTCGATGACGTCACCGCGCACGCGGAACTGCCCGCGCTCAAACGCAACGTCATTGCGCTCATAGCGGATCGCGACAAGCTTGCGCAGAATCGCGTCACGGTCGACTTCCTGACCTTTATGGAGCGACAAAACCATCTCGTGATAACTTTCCGGCGAGCCGAGGCCGTAAATGCACGACACACTCGCAACGACGATGACATCCTTGCGCTCAAACAGCGAACACGTCGCCGAATGGCGCAGTTCATCGATCTCGTCATTAATCGACGCGTCCTTCTCGATATACGTATCCGTCGACGCGATATACGCCTCCGGCTGATAAAAATCGTAGTAACTGACAAAATAACCGACGTAATTGTCCGGGAAAAACGACTTGAACTCGCTCGCCAGCTGCGCCGCCAGTGTTTTATTGTGCGCGATGACGAGAGTCGGCTTTTGCACCTTCTCGATGACTTTCGCCATCGTATACGTCTTGCCCGTGCCCGTTGCGCCGAGCAGAACCTGCGACTTTTGACCGTTTTCGATGCCCGCTGCGAGCATCTCGATCGCTTCCGGCTGATCGCCCATCGGTTCAAACGGCGCGACAACGTGGAACGGAACGGCCTGCTCCGTCGGCGTCGTATTGAGTTTCGGTACCATTGCCATCGTCATTCCCCCTTACCGTACATACGTATTTCTCATTATACCATAATGACGTCAGAGAATATATGACACGGTTACAAAAAGCCAAGAACCTGCACGTTTCATGCGTCCCGAAACGCAAAAAACGCCCGCCCCGGCGCAGTTTCCTGCCTCCGGGACGGGCGTCCTCTATGGTTTTGACCGGTCGGTTTCCCGACGTGTCAGCCTTTCACAACAATATTGACGAGTTTCTTCGGTACGCAGATGACCTTGACAACCTGTTTGCCGGCCGTGAGTTCCTGTGCGCGCGGCGTAGCGAGTGCGACTTCCTTCATCGCATCGCGGTCGAGATCCGGCGCGATCATGATCTTGTCGCGGACTTTGCCGTTGATCTGCAGAACGATCTCAATCTCGTCTTCCTGCAGTGCGCTCTCGTCATACGACGGCCATTTCTGCTGATGAACCGAGCCCTCGAAGAGACGGCTCCAGAGTTCTTCCGCGATATGCGGTGCAAACGGAGCGAGGAGTTTGAGGAGGCTTGCCGCCGTTTCGCGCGCGAGTCCGGCGTTCATTTCCTTCTCCTGGAACGAATAGAGCTCGTTGACGAGTTCCATGATGTTCGAAATCGCCGTGTTGAACATGAAGCGCTCACCGACGTCTTCCGTGACTTTCTTGATCGTCAGATGGAGCTTGCGGCGCAGATCCTTCTCTTCCTTCGTCAGCTTCGTGACGTCATACGCGGTCGGTGCGCCCTTGACCGTATCCTCGAAATGGAGGAGAATACGCCAAACGCGGTTCAGGAAACGGAATGCACCCTCAACGCCCTGATCGCTCCAATCGAGGTCACGCTCAACCGGCGCGGCGAACAGGATGAACAGGCGAGCCGTATCGGCGCCGTATTTATTGATGATTTCCTCCGGCGAAACAACGTTGCCCTTCGACTTCGACATCTTCGAACCGTCTTTGATGACCATGCCCTGCGTCAGGAGGTTCGTAAACGGCTCGTCAAAGTCGACGAGTCCCGCGTCGCGCAGCACTTTCGTGAAGAAACGCGAATAGAGGAGATGCAGGACCGCATGCTCGATGCCGCCGATGTACTGGTCGACCGGCGCCCAATAATTGACTTTGTCCTTCGCAAACGGCTCTTTGTCGTTTTTCGGATCCGTATAGCGAAGATAATACCACGACGAGCAGATGAACGTATCCATCGTATCCGTCTCGCGGACGGCATCGGCGCCGCATTTCGGGCATTTGCAGTGAACGAATTCATCGCAATGCGCGAGCGGGGAAACGGAGCCCTGCTCGAACGAAACGTTTTCCGGCAACAGAACCGGGAGATCCTTTTCCGGGACAAGGACTTCGCCGCAATGCGGGCAGTAAATGACCGGGATCGGCGCGCCCCAATAACGCTGACGCGAAATGAGCCAGTCGCGCAGACGATAGTTGACGTGACGTTTGCCGAAGCCCTGTTTCTCGGCTTCTTCGATGATCGCGCCCATCGCTTTATGCATTTCCATGCCCGTGAATTTGCCGGAGTTGACGAGGACGCCGTCCTTTTCGACATACGCTTCCGTCATTTCCTCGAGCTTGAGCTGTTTGTCCTTCGGCTGCAGCGTCAGGATCTTCTTGATGCCGTATTTATCCGCGAACATCCAGTCACGCTGGTCTCCGGACGGAACGCCCATGACCGCGCCCGTGCCGTAATCGGCGAGGACGTAGTTCGTGACCCAGATTTCGACTTCATTGCCGTTAAACGGGTTGATGCAGATGACACCCGTATTGATGCCTTCCTTTTCCGACTCGCTCGACGTGCGCTCGATATCCGACTGATGACGGACATGCTCGCAGAACGCGTGGATCTCGTCGGCTTTCGGGCTCGTTTTGCAGATTTCCTCGACGAGCGGATGCTCCGCGGCGAGGGCGAGGAACGTGACGCCGTACGCCGTATCCGGGCGCGTCGTGTAAACCGGGATCTTCGTCCCCATCGACGGCACGTCAAAGCTGAACTCGAGACCTTCGCTGCGTCCGATCCAGTTTTTCTGCATGACTTTGACGCGTTCCGGCCAGCCCTTGAGGAGCTTGAGGTCTTCGAGGAGCTCGTCGGCGTAGTCCGTGATCTTCAGGAACCACTGCGACAGTTCTTTCTTTTCGACCGGCGAATCACAGCGCCAGCATTTGCCGTCAATAACCTGCTCGTTCGCGAGAACCGTGCCGCAGGTATCGCACCAGTTGACGGTTGCTTTTTTCTTGTAGGCAAGGCCGCGTTTGTAAAAGAGCTCGAACAGCCACTGCGTCCATTTATAATAGTCCGGGCGGCACGTGATCGCCTCGCGGTCCCAATCATACGAAAGTCCCATGCTGCGCTGCTGGCGTTTCATGTTCTCGATGTTGCTGAACGTCCAGTCCGACGGTTTGACGCCGTGTTTGATCGCCGCGTTTTCCGCCGGCATACCGAACGAGTCAAATCCCATCGGGTGCAGGACGTTGAATCCCTGCATCGTCTTGTAACGCGCCATGACGTCACCGATCGAGTAATTGCGGACATGACCCATATGCAGATTGCCCGACGGATACGGGAACATTTCGAGTGCATAATACTTCGGACGGTCCGGGTCCATCTCCGTCTTATAAACGTTCTCCGACTCCCATTTGTCCTGCCATTTCTTTTCAATTTCCTGCGGTTTATAACGATCCAAGAAAAACTCCCCCTGTATTACAGAAAGCCCCGTCTGCAAAATGCAGGCGGGGTCTCTTCAAATTCGCGTTTCACAGCTAACGTTTATTATACCGTATCCGTGTCAAAAACGTCAACCGTTTCTTCTCACCGGAGCACACAGTTCCGTAGTTTCGAGTGTTTCATTGTTAACTTTTCGGCCGCAGCTCCTGAATCAGGGTGCTGATCTCGCATGTCAGGCGATCCATCGACTTCTCGAACCGATGGATCCCCAACCGTAGATCATTCGGTAATCGGCAGATTATTCTTTGCCGCCAATTCACGAATCGCATCCAGGGAAAGCTTCGTATACTTGGCAATCATCCGGATGGACACATGATCGTACAGCATACTTAATGCCGTCTCCTTCTTTTCGTTAAATCTTCCTTCTTCACGGAATCCTTCACCGAATTCTGCAATCAACCGCTCCATTGTCTCGCACATCTTACTCACCCCGTGTTCATTCGTCTT
>CACXCC010000012.1 GCA_902766015.1 uncultured Veillonellaceae bacterium | reverse complement strand
TATCATGATCCATGCACTCGTCAAAATGGGCGATCTCATCATGGCGACAAGCGCCGTAGCGCTGCTCAAAAAAGCATATCCGCTCGCGCGGATCACCATGCTCGTCCGTCCGGAAATGCGCGAAGTCGTCAACAACAACCCGCTCATCAACAACGTCATGGTTTTCGAGCCGCAGCCGCGGAAAAAGAAACTCCGCTACATCCTGCGCCTCGCCCGCGAGATCAAAGACCGTCATTTTGACATCAGCATCTCGCTCGACCATCAAATGCAGACCGCGCTCCTCATGTACCTCGCGGGCATCCCGATCCGCGTCGGCACAGACCGCGGACTCGACGGCACCGTCAACCACGCGGGCTGGTTCTACACGAAGACGATCCCGCTCCCCGCTGACATGACGCACCAGCTTCAGGTCGAAACGTATCAGGACATTATCCGCGCCTACGCGGGCATCAAAGACGAAGCCCATCCCGTCTTCGCGAAAATCTACAGCGACAACATCCATCGCGCCGAAAACCTGCTCACGATGCTCCCGTCCGCGAAACAATACGTCGCGCTCTGCGTCAAAGGAACATCAACCCTCCGCAATTGGCCGAAACGGTACTTCATCCAGGTTGTCACCGAACTGTCGCTCAAATATGACGCAGCGTTCTACATCATCGGCACCGAAGAAGACCGCCGTTACGCGGACAATCTCATCGCGACCATGCCTGTTCCCGTCGCAAACTTTTGCGGACAGACGAGCCTGCGCGACCTCGCAGCGCTTTTCCGGCTCGCGGATCTCTTTATCACGGTCGATTCCGGAGCCGCGCACATCGCGGCCACAACGGGCATCCCGATGATCGCCCTTTATGGCTGCACCGATCCCGTTCGCTGGCGCCCGTACAACGAAAACGCCGCCGTTTTCACCTCGCACGAACCGTGCTGTCCCTGCGGGAACCGGGAAATCTGTCCCGTCGACAAGGATAAACCGCCCTGCCTCTGGAATGTCAAGCCGGAACCGGTGATCCGAAAGAGCATGGAGATACTGGACGAAGCACTGTCCATGGAGCAGTAAACAGGAGAGGAGATCAGCCGATGCGGATCACAATCTTTGAAAATATCATGACCCCGGGCGGGCACGAAGTCGATTTTGACCGGATTTTGACGGAAGAACTGCAAAAACTCGGTCATGACGTGTCATTCTGCGTACCGGAAGGGTTTCGGTTCGCGTTTGACTATCATGTTCCGGTTCGCACCCTGAAGGGCGAAGTCGTTTCCTATACCGGCGTCACGGGAATCCGGAAACTCATACGTACCGTCAAACGCGAGAAGCACCGTATGGGCTGGTACAAACAGCTCTGCGAACTCGCCGAGCGCGGCGAAACGGACGCGATCATCGTACCGACGTCAACATACCGGTATCTGCGTGCCGTTGCCAAAAGCCGCCTGCGCCGTGTCAAAGTCCCCGTCATCTTCATCCTGCACGGCATCAATCCCGGTGAAGCACCGAAATTCCTCAGGGAAGCGTCAAAACTCCAACCATATCCGAACCTGCGTCCGACCGTTTTAACATTCGGGCAGGACATCTTCGGCGAGAAACCGCGAAACGTCTGCATGATCTACCCGCCGACGTTCGTGCCGCGTGACATTGACTTCAATCCGAACGTCACGCAAAAAGAAACGCTCACGATCGGTTTCTTCGGTCAGTACCGCCGCGAAAAACGCCTCGAAGATTTCCTCGAGGTCTACCTGAACAGTCATTACACGCGCCCCGTTCGCCTGCTTGTACAGGGTGCGACGATGCATCCCGAAGACGCCGAGGATTTCGAGCGCATCATCAAAAAATATCAGGGAAAAGGCATCGAATTTCTGCACAAAGGACTCATCGGCGCCGAATGGCAGCGCGCTATCGCCGGCGTTGACGCACTTTTGCTTCCGTATTCCGCACCGCGTTACCGTTATCACTGGGGCGGCATGCTCTTTACGGCGATCGGATTCCATAAACCCGTTGTTACGAGCGATGACATGAACCCGGAAGTTTTTGAGTCATTCCGCGTCGGCGAACGGTTCAAAAGCGGCGACCTCGAGGACCTGCACCGCGTCCTCGAATCCTTTATCAACGATTACGACAAAAACGCGCCGCTCTACGCCAAAGACCTTGCAGAGGCCGCCGAACTCTATTCGCCGGAAAACTTCGCGCGCCGTATCGCCGCAATTTTAGAGAAATGAGGCAGACATGTCACTCAATCTAACCGTACTGATCCTCGCGAAAAACGAGGAAAAAAATATAGCCGACTGCATCAAAAGCGCCGACTTCGCCGGCGAAGTCATTGTCATTGACGACTTCAGCACCGATAAAACGGCGGAAATATCCCATTCTCTCGGCGCGAAAGTCATCCAGCATGCCCTCGCGGGCAATTGGGGCGGTCAGCAGACATTCGCGATCAAACAGGCGTCAAATGACTGGATCTACTTCCTTGACGCCGACGAACGCATCTCAAAACGCCTCAAAGCGAAAATCTGCGAACTCGTTGAAGCCGATGACCGTCGATATGCTTACTGCAACTCGCGGCTGAACTACTTCTGGAATCAGCCGCTGCGTCACGGAGGCTGGTTTCCGGATTACGTCGTGCGCCTGCTTCCCGCCAAGGACGCTTACGTCACGGGATTTGTCCATCCGGCATTCCACCATCCGTACAAAGAAGTCAAACTGCCGAAAGACGATTATCTCATCCATTATCCGTACCGCGATTGGGAGCATTATTTCGGAAAACTGAACTTTTACACGACACTCGCCGCAAAAAAGAGCTACGAAGCCGGCAAACGCGCGTCATTACTTGACATGATCATGCATCCGATGTGGGCGTCATTCCGCATGTACTTTTTGCGCGGCGGCTGGCGCGACGGACGCGTCGGATTCGTACTGGCAAGTTTTCACTACTTCTACACGATGGCCAAATACGTCAAACTATACTATCTCGATAAAAAGAACGAACACGTGGGGGACGAAAAATGATCCGGGATATACTTCATCTGGGCAATCGTATTTACGACCGCCACAATAAACGCGAACTGCATCGACTGATCGTCTTTACGGGCCGGGCTTCCTGTCATTGGCCGGAACTTCGCCGTTTGTATCATTGGTTCGAAGAAGACGAACTGCGGCGTCAGGTTCTCGCGAAAAACCCGTTTCCGATCGAACAGGCAACGCGCGCCTTTTTCTACAACCGTTCCACGCTCAAAGAGCGCGTACAGCTCATCAAAGACCATTACGCGTTCATGGAAAAGAAACTGCAGCCGGAGTGGTTCGTCAAACTCAGTTACGACGGCGAATACAACGTCTGGAAATCCGCCGACGAAGACATCGACTGGCACGCTTTCCTGAAATTTGAGCCGGGCCAGCGCAAAGAAGGACTGCTTTCTCTTGAAATGAGCCTCGGCAGAGAGCACCTCTACCAGATGATGTTCTGGTTCGGGAAAAACAAAGCGGGTGAAGATTCGCTATTCATCGGCGCCATGCAGGGACCGAACATGGAAAACGCCAAAGATATCATCAAAGACATCACAAAGCGTTCGTTCCGTTACCGCACGAAAAACCTCATCCTCTACATGACAATGGCCGTCGCACGTGCGTTTGACGTCAAACACATCTACGCTGTGTCAAACGAAGGTTACTACGCAAACAACCACGTCCGCCGCGACCGTAAACTGAAAACAAACTTCGGCGAATTCTGGGAAGAGGCGGGCGGACACCCGACCGAGGACAGCCGATTCTATGAAATCCCGCTCGTCGAGCCGCGCAAAACGATGGAAGAAGTCCCAACGCGCAAACGCGCCACCTACCGTAAACGCTTCGCCTTCCTCGATCAGGTCGACGCTGACATCGAGACTGCCGTCAAAAAAATCCTGCGGTAATTGACATATGAACAGAAAGATGGTGAGTTCCCGTGAATGACAGTGACTTTGCCGAAGAAGTTGAGTCAGGACAACTGGATTATAAACGATCGGTTGAAACCGATCGGGCAAAAAGTTGGCTGAAAACCGTATCAGCTTTTGCCAATACGCAGGGCGGTGTCATTCTCTTCGGCGTAGACGATAAAACACGCGAAAAGGTCGGGCTTGCCGATATACAAGGATCGATCAGTAAGATTTCGCAGCTGATCACGGCGCGCATACATCCTTCCGTGCAGTATGAATTTAATGTTGTACCGGTCAACGTGGGAATCACCTGTCTCTCACTGGAAATTTTCCGGGGCATAACGACGCCGTACTATTACACGCATGAACAAACGCATGTGGCATATGTTCGTCACGGCGACCGTTCCGAACCGGCAAATTTCATCGAACTGAATAATTTAATCCTGCGCGGACAACATTTGACGTTCGATGAACTGCCGAGCCGCTATATGGTAGATGATCTCAGTTTTACCGTATTAAAGGCAACGTATAAACAGAGAACGGGCATGGCTTTTAACGGCGAACGCGACATGGTTTCCATGCATTTGACGGATGAAAATCAGAACATCACGAACGGAGGCGCATTGCTCTCTGATCAGGGAGGACTGCGTCAATCGAAGGTTGTCTGTACTCGTTGGAACGGGAAGCAGAAGGGATCGGTTCTGAAAGACGCATCAGACGATAAAGAATATACCAATGCCAGTTTAATTATGTTACTGGAAAATGCAGAAACCTTTGTCCGTAATAATTCGAAGACTGCATGGCAGATAAAAGGGATGCAGCGCGAAGAGTTCAGCGACTACCCATATCCGGCTGTCAGGGAAACGTTAGTCAATGCATTGATACACCGCGATTACCAAAATATCGGTGCCGAAATTCATGTTGACATGTTTGATGATCGCATGGAAATCAGTTCCCCGGGCGGTATGTTGAGCGGAAAACAGATTCAGGACTGCGATTTGAACAATGTTCCGTCCGTGCGACGTAATGAAATCATCGCCGATGTTTTTGCACGACTGCATTATATGGATCGTCGCGGCAGCGGCTTCGGGCGCATCATGGCGGCTTATGCGGAATATGACAAAAAGCCGCATTTTTATTCGGATTTCACTTTCTTTTTGGTGACACTTCCAAATTGCAACTATAAAGAAACCGTAGGAATGAGCGGGGAGAAAGTGATAGGTTCCGAGGAGAAAGTGATAGGTTCCAAGGAGAAAGTGACAGGTTCCGAGGAGAAAGTGACAGGTTCCGAAAGATCTGTAGAAAATATTTTGCTGCGTTATAAAAATTCATTTCGCGGGAAAAACATACAAATCCTTGAAGATTTAATGCTACAAAGAAATGACACTGCAGTATTTACTCCGAAGTACCTTCACACGAAGTATGGCCTTACTGAACAAAGTACATATCGCTTCGTAGCGAAATGCGTAGAACTGGGACTTATGCGGCGAATAAAACGAGGCGTATACAGCCTTAGCGATCCGGAAGGGGATGCAAAGGATAAATCATGAAAACCTACCGTAATATCATCGTCAACGCCCTCGTTAATTTGGGCGACGTTATACTGACTACCAGCGCGGTCGCGCTGCTCAAAAAGGCATATCCTGACGCGCGTATCACGATGCTCGTCAAACCGGTCGTACGTCAAGCCGTTGTCAACAACCCGTTCATCGATGACGTCATCGTCTTTGACTATAAAGCAAAATCGAACAGCTTCCGTCAAATGCTGGACATGGCACACGAGATCCGTGACCGTCATTTTGACATCAGCTTCTCGTTTGACCGTAAACTGCGCCCGGCGATTCTTATGTTTCTCGCCGGTGTCCCGGTCCGCGTCGGCGCAGACCGTATCTTTGACGACAAACCGAGCCACGTCACGTGGCTCTATACGAAAACGGTTCATATCCCGCATGACCTTGAAAACACCCTGCAGGCCGAGACGTATCAGGAAATTGTACGTCAATATACCGGGATCAAAGACCACGCGCAGCCGGTATTCGCCGACACGACGCCGGAAAATGACGCTCACGTTGACGAACTGTTTGCGTCACTCCCGAAAGCGGAACATTACATCGCGCTATGCGTCAAAGGTACCTTCGAACTGAAAACTTGGCCGAAAGAATACTTCGTCGAGGTTGTCAAAGCACTGGCTGACAAATACAACGTGTCGTTTTTCATCACGGGCGCACCGGGGGATAAATCCTACGTTGACGAAGTCATCGCAGACATGCCGGTTCCCGTGGCAAACTTCTGCGGCCACACCAGCCTCACGGACCTCGCGGCGATTTTTAAACGCGTCGATCTCTTCGTCACCGTTGACACCGGGGCGACACACATCGCGGCAACAACGGGCGTCCCGATGGTCACGATGTACGGATGCACGAGCCCGAAACGCTGGCATCCGATCAACAAAAACGCCTTCGTATTCACATCGGAAGAACCGTGCTGCCCGTGCAAATACCGCGCTGAGGAATGTCCGAGTAACCCGAAACCGAACTGTCTCTGGCATGTCAAACCGGAAGCGGTTATTAAGAAGTGCGAAGAGATGTTGGATGAGGCGGGAGCAGTGAAAGAGTAAGAGGAGAACGAAATGCATATTGCATTATTCATCAAGGATTTTGCTGTCGGAAAAGAGTTTTCGAAAGACGGACTGCCGACAAAAAGCGGGGCCGAGTTCCACGGCGAAAACCACGCGAAGCAGCTCATTCAACGCGGTAATAGCGTAACCATCATGGCAAAAAAACGATACTGGTTTACGAAAGCGAGAGAAAATCTCGATGGTATTGATTTAGTACGCCTGCATGAGCCGGCAAGATGGTTTGAAATTTTTATACGTTTATTTACGACGCACCGTGATATCGATGCTTTTTATATCATCGGAACGCCTAAGTTTGCTGTTTGGGCTGTCTTGTATGCCAAGTTAATGCATAAACCTGTTACTTTAGCACTGACGGGGAAAGCGGAAATCTTTGACGGAAATGCTAATTGGAGAAACCGCATCCTTTCGCAATGTACGAATTATATTGCAACAACGCATGAGATTCGCCAAGGTTTTATGGAAAAGGGCGGAGTTCCGGAAGTAAAAATCAGTGTCCTCGCTCACGGTATCGATACAACTCGTTATCCGATTACAAATCCGGGAATTAAAAAAACATTACGTCAGGAAAATAATATTCCTGCAGATGCGCATGTCCTCTTATTTTGTGCGCGTGTTGTTTTAAATAAAGGTATTGACACATTAATCCACATGTGGCCGATTATCCGGGCAAAAGATCCGAAATCATTCCTTATTGTTGCAGGCGGCGGAAAACATGAACTGATTCGCGCGCTGAGAAAGCTGGGACAGGAAAACGGTAATAGTGTACGTGTTCTGGGAGAAGTACATAATACATCCGATTATTACCGCTTATCCGATGTATATGTGTTTCCTTCAAGACATGAAGGATTACCGACTTCGTTACTGGAAGCCATGTCGAGCGGCCTTCCAGCCGTGACGTCAGATATCGGCGGATGTGACGATTTGATTTTCAACGATAAAACCGGTTATCGGGTAGATTCGGAATCAGCCGATGTTTTCGCTGAAAAAGTGCTATACTTATTTGAGAATGAGCAGGAAAGGGAAACTATGGGGCAGCGAGCGTCTAAACTTGTTAAGGATATGTGTGATTATACGGTAGTTGTTCCGCATTTAGAAGCGATCATCAAGAGCACGTCTTCGGAAGGAAAGGATTATTTACGTCATGAAGAATACGGACTTTGGCAAAGTAGATAATGTTTTTTTCCATAAGAGTTACCAAAGCACCCGTGTATTGGTTTTGGCGCCGCATCCGGATGATGAGATTAACGTTGCCGGGAATATGATTTTGACACTTCGTGAAGCCGGTGCGGAAGTCTATGTTGCGTACAGTACAAACGGAGATTTTGACTGGCCTGCGGAAATTCGCTTTCGGGAAGTTGAAGAATCGTTGCGTATATTGCATGTAGATTCCGATCACTTTTTCTTGCTGGGATATGGCGATACATATAATCATACCGGGAAGCCGCATGTTTTTTACGCTGAACAAACGGTTGCTTCGCCTGCTGGGTATACGGAGACATACGGTGTACCAGATCATCCAGATTATATTTATTATAAAGAAAACCAACATCATACTTATACAAGACAGCATTACCTGGAAGATCTTGAACGTCTGATATCGGATATACGAGCCGATATTATTTTCTGTGTTGATTATGATATGCACGCAGATCATCGAATGCTGTCTTTGTCGTTTGAGACGGTAATGGGGCATATCCTGAAAAATAAGGATATGGACTACCATCCTACTGTTTATAAAAAATTTGCATATGCTATGGGATTTACTGCAGCGCAGGATTATTCTGTCATCAATAACCGTGAAACCATTCGACCTGTTGTCGGAGAGATTGAAGCCTATCCCTATGATTTGATCGATCAATCCTGCTTTGGCTGGCCTGAACGCGTTAGATTTCCCGTCAATTATCTGTGCATAACATCAGATTTGAAAAAAAATCCTCTGGCACAAGCTGTATTCGCTCATAAATCCCAGCGAAATGAAAAGAATATCTTAGGACTGCTTAACAGCGATGATGTGTATTGGCAGCGCAGAACAGACAGTCTCGGGTATTCTGCCCGTGTTATGGCAACCTCCGGCGATGCGTCACATGTCAATAATTTTCAGTTACTGTCAACGTTAGACATTGACGATACAATCCCTACATTTGATACTAATCTCTGGAAACCAGAAAAGAATGACCCAGATAAAATGTTGCACTTCAGTTGGGATCAGCCGCAGGAAATTGCTCAAATCCGTCTGTATGGAAACTTTTCTGAGGAAGGTTCGATTGAACAGATTGAAATATCTTGTGACAACGGCTTTTCACAGAAAGTTGGCCCGCTTCTGAAAAAGGGCACGCCGTTGGTAATTCCTGTTATCGGTGGTAAGGAGATACGCTCATGCTCCGTCAAGATTCTAAAAATGACCGGTAACGGAGCCGGAATAAGCGAATGCGAGTTTTTCAAGGAGCCGGTTGCTGAGAACCGTATTGCCCCGTTTATCAAGATCATGGTGCAGGATAATTTTGTATATCAATACTATTATTCGAAAAAAACGCAAAATATTGATCTGAATATATACTCGTACCCTCAGCAGATTCCCGTTTATTGGGAGGTCGCAGACGGTGATGCCGTCATTTCGGATGACGGTGTATTGACCATAAAAAGTAGCAATGCACCTATTCTTGTACGTGCTGTTTCTAAGCAGGATAGTAATATTTATGATCAGGTTCAATTTGTTCCTTTAAATCTTATGCAACAGGTAATGTCTGCATTTCAGAATTTGAAAAATAAAATATATATCCATCAATTACATAAGAAGTCGAAAAAAATTCAAAGGGAAACTGCTAAATAAAAAACGAGGATGAGGTATGGTGTATGAAGAATTTTGAAGAGTTAAACGATCGTCAATTACAATTGAGATTGCTTGGTATTCTTAAAGATTTTAAATCACTTTGTATTGAAAATAATTTACGCTTTTCTTTGTTTGGCGGTACGATGTTAGGAGCAGTGCGCCACAAAGGATTTATCCCATGGGATGATGATATTGATGTTGCTATGCCTCGAGATGACTATGAGAAATTAAAAAAAATCTTCCAGAAAGGGGAAATTAATGGCCATCCGTATTTGCTGACTTCGGGCGGATATCCTTTTTTAAAATTGTTTGATTTAAATACACAGTATGAACCTCTTAGTGATCATGATATTGACCAATATCACTATCTTTGGATTGATGTTTTTCCTTTGGATGGATTCCCGGATTCTATGGAAGAGAGTAAAAAGGTTATAAAACAGTTTCGTTTTTATAGAAAAGTTTTAGGATATTCATGCAGAAGAATATTTAATGGAGCAACGATACAAGAAAAATTATATAATTTTGTAAAAAAGATTATCACTTTTAAATTGGTATGGTGTTTGTTGACTCGTTGTATTGGAGAACAAAATATAGCGGATTGGATTGATAAAAAGGCGCAGACTTATAAATATGGCGCTTCTGATTATATTGGCTGTGTGTCCTTTGGTCTATATGGAATTGGCGAAAGAATAAAACGCTCAGAGGCCGAAAAAATATGTTATTTAGACTTTGAGGGAGAATCAATGCCGGCGTTCTCCTGTTGGGACATTTATCTAAAAGGTATTTACGGTGAGTATATGGTCTTACCGCCAGTTGAGAAACGAGGAAGTCACGAGATAAAAGGATATGCTCGATAACATGTAAATCTCGATTAGCGTAGCAGATTGTGTTTTAAGTATATGGAAAGTGATCGGGGGCAGATAGTTATGAATATTGCGATCATCATTGCCGGTGGCTCCGGTCATCGAATGGGACAAGATATTCCTAAACAGTTTATCAATGTATACGATAAGCCGGTTTTAATCTATACATTGGAAGGTTTTCAACGTCATCTACAGATTGACGCTATTGAGGTCGTTTGTCTTGATGGTTGGCATGATGTGTTACGCGCGTATGCTCGTCAGTTTAATATTACGAAACTGAAGTGGATCGTATCAGGCGGCAGTTCCGGTCAGGAATCGATCCGTAACGGTGTATATAATTTGGAAGGAAAAGTCGAGAATAATGACATTGTGGTGATTCATGACGGTATTCGCCCTTTGATCGATGAGTCCGTGCTCACGGATGTATTGCTGACGGCGAAAAAGTACGGTAACGCGGTAACATCCTTGCCATATAATGAACAGATCTTTGTCGTGAATCCGGAGGATGAAACCACTACGACGAAGTATATTCCGCGTGAAACGCTCCGTCGCGTGTCAACGCCGCAGGCTTATCAGTTTAGGCTTTTGGATGACAAGTATCATGAGGCGTTTGAAAAAGAAATCGGGATTTACGGATCGTCCTACACCAATACCATGATGGTGGAACTCGGCGTGACGCTTCACTTTGCTGCCGGATCGGACAAGAATATCAAATTGACTACAAAAGATGATCTGGAAATGTTCAAAGCCTATCTAAAGGCTGATAAAGATACTTGGCTTAAATAAAGGGAATTGCCATGAAGATTTATGAAAATCCTTTGTATCAGGAAGATGTAGCTTCCGTTGCTGATATGGATCTTCCTTGGGAGAAGTTTCAGGACAGCTCGATACTGATTTCCGGTGCCAGCGGACTGCTGGGATCGTTTTTCGTTGACGTCATTATGTATCAGAATAAGTCGCGGCAATTGAATTGCGCTGTATACGCATTGGGGCGCAACAGCGAAAAGATGAAGTCACGTTTCGGCGAGTGGTTTGACTCGCCGCTCTTTCATTTCGTGAAGTATGATATCAATGATCCGTTCGAGTCAGATCAGATCGGCGATATCGGTTACGTGCTGCATCTGGCGAGCAATACGCATCCGGTTGCGTACGCTACGGATCCGATCGGTACGATTACGACGAATATCATCGGCTTAAAGAATATGTTAGATTTCGCGGTAGCGCATCATGCGAAGCGGTTTGCATTTGCTTCCTCGAATGAGATTTACGGTGAAAACCGCGGTGATGTCGAGAAGTTTGACGAAAGCTACTGCGGTTATATTGACTGCAATACGCTTCGGGCGGGATATCCGGAAAGCAAACGCTGCGGTGAGGCGTTGTGTCAGGCTTATGCCAGACAAAAGGGGCTTGACATTGTCATTCCTCGGTTTACGCGGTCTTACGGACCCACGATGCTGCTATCTGACACGAAGGCGATTAGCCAGTTTATCCGCAAAGCGATTGCCGGCGAAGATATCGTTCTGAAAAGTGCGGGTACGCAATACTATTCGTATACGTATATGGCAGATGCTATTTCAGGCTTGTTGACGATTCTCTTAAAAGGCAAGAATGGCGAAGCGTATAATATCGCGGATGACGCTTCTGACATTCGGCTAAAGGATTTGGCTGCGTTGATCGCTGGTATCGGTCATAAGAAAGTAGTGTTTGAAATCCCGGATGCGGTGGAGAGTGCCGGGTATAGTAAGGCGACGAAAGCCAGACTGGATAGTACCAAACTTCGGGGATTGGGCTGGGAAGCGAAATTTAATATAAAAAATGGGATGATAAAGACCATTTCGATACTAACTCATCTTGACTAAAAACTACGGAAATAGATAAATCCTATCACATCATGATATGTAATAGAATTGTGGGAGTAAATTATGAAAAATTTATTAATGGGAACCATATTCAAATATTCTTGGGAAGAGGTTGAACCCTTCTTTCGATCGTTTGAATTTTGCAAAACAACAGATACACATATTGTTGCAATTGTCTCGCAGATGTCCAAAAGGTCAATCCGCCATTTAAATAGGCATGGAATAGAAACCGTTGAGTTTGACATGAATAATGCTCAGGGGAAGTGGGTTACGGAATATCGCTGGTATTTGTATAAACAGTATCTTGAGCAGTCTAAAACACAGTATGATAAGATTTTCTTGTCAGATATACGGGATGTGATATTTCAAAAAGATATCTTCGAAACTTCTTATGATGATCCTGAATGGATTCTTTTTGCTCAGGAAACTGAAAAACTCGGATATGAAGAATCAAATGCCACATGGTTTGAGAAACGGTTTGGTAAAGACGAATTAAGTGCCTTTAGTGAAAAACCTATTATATGTGCTGGAACGACATTAGGGACGTATAATGCTATTAAACTTTTAATTGATAAAATGATAGACACGATGGATGATCCGAAATATTATTTTTCTCGTAACTGTGATCAAGCTAATATGATGTATGTTATTTATAAAGGCATGTTGGGGAATACTGCGATCTATACCAGTACAAATAAAACAGGACCTATATTGACATTATATACAGAAAAAAATCCTAAATATGATAATAATTATGTATATAATCATCATGGGGATATAGCAGCTGTAGTACATCAATATGATCCCAAACAGCCTATTTTAGACATTGTCCTCAGAAAATATTCTACAGCAAGTAATTTAGTTCACTGGATGTTACATCATCATTTCCGTAGTTTTTGGCGCAAACAATGAATTATGGTAACGAGGGAGTGATGGAAGCATGAAAAAACGGATGCTGACCATTTTTTTCGAGAATTCAATAAATGAATACCTTACGAAAGATATGTGTGCTTATCCTTACCACCTTGCTAAAGATTATCAATGGGGCTGCACATATGCTTATTTTACGAATGGGGAGAAATTGAGTAACCCTGATTTCGAAAGATATTGTAAACTGCAGTATCTTGGGAAAGCGGAAGACTATAAATGGCAACAGGAGAAAGCTAAGCAGTATTTAAAAGAACATATCACCGATTACGATGTGGTTACCTTTTTCAATTATGGCGGCGCGACATATAGATTGTCTCATTTTATAAAGAAACTGAATCCGAATGTTGTCGTTTATAGTAAATTAGATATGAGCGATGGAGGATTTAGCCATTTTTATGATGGTACGGTGATACGTCAAATCAAGAACCTCGGTGAAAGGTGGAAAAGTCGCGATGTTGATATTTTTACGGTCGAGAATCGGCATTTTTATGACGTATTAAAAAATATACCGGTGTTTAAAAATAGAATTTATTATCTGCCAGACTGCGTGTCTTTGTTTGGAGTGCCGTCAGATATTGATACAACGGCTAAGGATAATATTGTTATTACGGTGGGCCGTTTAGGAATACCACGCAAAAATAACGAAATGTTGATCCGTGCAATGAGAGTGGTTGATCAGGATTTATTTCGGAATTGGAAAGTATTATTTGTCGGCCGGGACGAAGGGGCATTTGTTTCGTATTTAAATAAAAATTATGAGGAATGTCCTTGGTTGCGAGATCATTTGATTTATTGCGGTGAGATTCGCGATCGCGTGGAACTTTATAAACTTTATGCAAAGTCGAAAATTATCTGTATGACAAGCCGAAAGGAAAGTGTCGGCATAGCAACAATAGAGGCTATGTTCTTTGGGGCGTATCCGATTATTACGAACTATGGCTGTATTGTTAATGATATTACATCGAATGGTAAGTACGGGAAAGTTCTTCCACAAGATGACAGTCAGGCATTAGCTGACGCATTGACAGTATTTGTTCAGGCAGATCAACATAAATCGTATAATGGACAATATGTGCAGAATTTTGCACGAAAAGAATTTAGTTATCCATATTGGTGTCAAGGCCGGGTTCAATTTGACCCATTTGGCCGGTTAAAAGTGACCCAATAAAACGGTAAATTCAATGTTTCTTCTGCCT
>CACXCC010000011.1 GCA_902766015.1 uncultured Veillonellaceae bacterium | reverse complement strand
TTGGGGCATTCAGACGGCGCTTCAGATTCTCTGGATCGTTCCGATCTTTGCTGCAATCGCGGCATTTACCCTGCGTACGCCCCCGGTACTCGTACAAAAGAAAAAATGACATGATAAAAGCGCTTCCGACGAAGCGCTTTTTGTTTGCAATAAAATCTTACCAGATGAAGAGACCGGCGAGCGAAGCCGACAGCAGCGAAACGAGGACGCCGGAGAGCAGTAGATAGCCGACGTTACGCGAAATGAGATCGTTTTTGCTTTCGTCAACGAGTCCTTTGAAGCAGCCGATGATCATACCAAGCGTGCCGAAGTTCGCAAACGACGTGACGAAAACGGTGAGCACAGCCTGGAAATGGGCGCTGTACGTTGCCAGCGTATCCTGCACGGCGAGCATGACGACGAATTCGTTCGTGACAAGTTTCGTCCCCATATAGCGGGCAAGCTCGAACGCTTCCGTCGCGTCAAGACCCATGAGCCATGCAAACGGGAACATGATGCAGCCGAGGATGTTTTCGAGCGTCAAATCCGGATAAACGAGCATCAGCAGCATGTCGATGAGTTTGGCGAGTGCGACGAACGCGATGACATTCGCGCAGATGATGAGAATCAGGCGCCCTGCGCCGAGGATCGAGTCACCGAGGAACGAGAAGAACGGCTGACGTTTACGGCCGCCGTCACTGAGCGTTGCTACCGTATCCTCGGCCTCGCTGATGCGGACCGGATGCAGGATATTCGTGACAATCAGCGCGTTGATGACATTGAGCGGAATCGCCGTGATGACGAGTTCAGCCGGCATCATTTTCGTATAAATACCGACCATGGCAGCCGTGATACAGCTCATGGACATCATCGCGAGCGTCAGGCAGCGGTCTGCTTTCATACGTTTGAGCTGCAGACTCGAAACGGCGAGTGCCTCCGTGTTACCGAGGAACATCATCTCGATCGCGAAGAACGACTCGAATTTCGGTTCCTTCGTGATGAATGCGAGTCCCTTGCCGATCCATTTGATGATGAACGGCAGTACGCCGATATACGTCAGAATGTCAAACATCGGCACAACGAGCAGGATCGGCAGCAGCGCCGACGTGAAAAAGTTCATCTGCGGGACGTGAACCCAATCCGGGAACGCGAACGCGATGCCTTCGTAAGCGACACTGACCAGCCACGTAAAACCGGCTGCCGCCGCCGCGATGATTTCACGGCCGACGGAAAATGACGTCAGGAACCAGGCAATAAAGACATTGAGTACGAGCAGCGTACCGACGCTGCGCCATTGAATTTCTTTGCGCCGTTTCGAAAACAGCACGCCGAGGGCGAGGAAGATCGCGACGCCCAGAAGATTGACGAGAAAATACATGCATAACTCCCCTTACTGTCGGAATGGGTCAGAGTAAATCGGAACGGTTCAGAGGTCGTCCTCCGAAAACGCATACGGCAGGAGTTCCCCGAGGCTGACGGTTTTGACGTCACCTTTGAGGTTCGCCATAATGACCGTCGGAATGTGAAACTCGGCCATGACCTGACGGCAGGCGCCGCAGGGTGAACACGGACGATCCGTATCCGCGATAATCGCGATAGCCTCGAATTCGCGCTCACCTTCCGACACGGCTTTGAAAATCGCCGTACGCTCGGCACAGTTTGTCACCGGGTACGATGAATTTTCGATGTTGCAGCCGCCGTAAATACGGCCGCTTTTCGTCAAAACGGCCGCGCCGACCTTGAAATGGGAATACTTGTCATACGCGCGTTCCCGATATGCTCTGGCTGTATCAATCAGTTTCTGTTCTTCCATTATAATCGTTTCCTTTTCTGACGTCTACGAAATTCCGTATCAATACCGTTCGACACGGTCTTTTTCGACGCGAGCGTAGATAAGTGGTTCCGGCGCGGGTTTTTCCGCACCGATCACGACAGCCTGACGGTAGAGTTTTTCGGCATCCGCGAGCACGTCGCGTTTTGACGTGTAAAGTGTCGCGAGGCTGTCGCCTGTTTTGACGGCGTCGCCGTATTTTTTGTGCAGGATGAGTCCTGCCGTGAGGTCAATCGGACTGTCCTTCGTTTCGCGTCCGGCGCCGAGAACAACGGATGTTTCGCCGATCGCTTCGGCGTTCATTTTTGTCACGAAACCGTCCGCATCGGCTTTGACGTCAATGTGGTACGGCGCTTCGGCAAATGTTGACGTGTCACGCAAAACATTGTCATCGCCGCCCTGCGCGCGCACCATCTGACAAAACGTGTCAAATGCAGAACCGTCTTCGATCGCTGTTTCCGCCGCTTTGCGGCACTGTTCCGGCATTCCTTTACCGATGAGATACAACATATTCGCCGCGAGCTGCAGCGAAACTTCGCGCAGATCGGCGGGGCCGCGCCCTTTGAGGACTTCCGTTGACTCGATGACCTCGATACTGTTGCCGATACCGTATCCGAGCGGCGTATCCATATCCGTGATGAGTGCAACGGTTCGACGCCCCGCACCTTCGCCGATCGCGACCATCGTCTGAGCGAGCTTTATCGAGTCATCGAGCGTTTTCATAAAGGCGCCGCTCCCCGTTTTGACGTCAAGGACGATGCAGTCCGCGCCCGACGCGAGTTTTTTGCTCATGATCGAGGACGCGATGAGCGGGATGCAGTCAACGGTTGCCGTCACGTCACGCAAGGCGTACAGTTTCTTATCTGCCGGCGCGAGGTTGCCGGATTGACCGATGACACTGACGCCGCAACGGTTCACCGTATCGAAAAATTCTTCGCGGCTGAGCACCGTACGGTACCCCGGGATGGACTCGAGTTTGTCGATCGTGCCGCCCGTATGTCCGAGCCCGCGTCCGCTCATTTTGGCGACTTTGCCGCCGCAGGCCGCGACAATCGGCGCGACAATCAGTGTTGTTTTGTCCCCGACGCCGCCCGTCGAATGTTTGTCGACCTTTTTCCCCGGAATCGCCGAAAGGTCGATCATGTCACCGGAGTGCGCCATGACTTTCGTCATTTCGATGATCTCGTGATCCGTCATGCCGCGAAACCAGATCGCCATGAGCATGGCCGCCATTTGATAATCCGGGATTTCGCCGTTGACATAGCCGCCGATCATAGCCGTAATTTCCGCGTCCGAGAGTTCCCCGCCGTGCTTTTTCTTCGTAATTAAATCGTACATTCGCATGATAAACGTTCCTTTATCCCTGTTCGCCCGGCGCGTTGACATCGGCGCGCCCCTTTGCGTCAATGTCACGTCAGAGCCGGGAAATCATTATTTGACAAAACGCGGCAGCAGGCTTTCACCCTTCGTCGTAAGCGGCGCATCAAAAATATCCGCGACCGTCGCACCGAGCATCGCAAATGTCGGATATGTCCCGAGATTGACGCCCGCTTTGACATGAGCGCCGTAGATAAGAAGCGGCACGTATTCGCGCGTATGATCCGTCCCCGGTGCTCCCGGATCACAGCCGTGATCCGCCGTGATCATGAGGAGATCGTCGTCCTTCATCTGCGCCATAAAACCGCCGAGCCAACGGTCAAATTCTGTCGCCGCCCGCGCATAACCCGCGATATCGCGGCGATGCCCGTACGCCATATCAAAGTCAACGAGATTGACGAAACAGAGCCCCGTAAAGTCACGCTGTGCAACGCGCATCGTTTTCGCCATGCCGTCCGCGTTATCTTTGTTGACGCCGAGCGTTTCGCTGATGCTGCGTCCCGCAAAAATATCGTAAATCTTGCCGACGCCGATCGTCGCAAGGCCTTTACGCGCAAGTGCATCCATCATCGTATCGCCCGTCGGGTCAAGCGAGAAGTCGTGACGTTCCGACGTACGCGTAAAATTCGGATAGGCACCGATAAACGGACGCGCAATGACACGTCCGACACCGAAATCGGGACCCTGCATGATCTCGCGCGCCGTACGGCAGTAACCGTACAGTTCCTCAAGCGGCACAATATCTTTGTGCGCCGCGATCTGAAGCACGCTGTCTGCGGACGTATAGACAATGAGCGCCCCCGTTTTCATATGCTCCTCGCCGTAATCGTGGATGACTTTCGTCCCGGAATATGGCTTGTTGCAGATGATTTTACGTCCGAACGCAGTCTCGAGCTTTGCGATGACTTTCGGCGGAAAACCGTCGGGGAATGTCGGCATCGGATGATCCGAGACAATCCCGGCCATCTCCCAATGTCCCGTCGTCGTATCCTTGCCGCGCGAAAGCTCGCGCAGGCGCGCGAACGTCCCGAGCGGATTTTCTGCCGGCGTGCCGCAATCGACGCCGTCAATGTTAAACAGACCGATTGCCCGCATATTCGGCGTGTCATATTCCGGCGACGCCGCGATGGACTTGAGCGTATTGCAAACGTCATCGCCGAAATCCGGCGCATCCGGTTCGCGCCCGATCCCGAAACTGTCGAGCACAATGACAAACACCCGCTTAAATGGTTTATTCATAAGAAAGCCTCCTTTGCTTTTTCCCGACGCCGTCTGCGTCAGTTTTTCTGCCGATTTCTCCCATGTCAATCCGCAATTATCAAACGGATCCGTTTCCCCGGATTATTCCTTTATTTCGTCTTTCAGAACTTTAACCGCCGCGCTCGCCCCGAGGCGTGTACATCCCGCGGCGAGAAACGCCTCCATTTCTTGGCGCGTATGAATCCCGCCTGCCGCTTTCATCTGCACATTCGGGCCGATATATTTCTTAAAGAGCTCGATATCCGCGAGTTTCGCGCCCGCCGTGCCGAATCCCGTCGACGTCTTGATAAAATCCGCGCCGCCTTCCGTCACGCACTTGCAGGCCGCGATCTTTTCCGCTTCCGTCAAATAACACGTCTCGACAATGACTTTGAGCACGCGCCCGTCGCAGAGTGACTTCAGCATGCGGATCTCGCGCGTCACATAATCCGTTTCGCCCGCTTTGAGCATGCCGATATTGATGACCATGTCAATTTCCGACGCGCCGTCCGCGATCGCCTGCCCCGTCTCCGCGAGCTTTGCCTCCGTTGAGCAATTCCCGTTCGGGAACCCGACAACCGTAGCGATCGTCAGCGAATCACCGTACGTTTTCCGGATCTTCGCGACAAAACACGACGGCACCATCACGGTCGCCGTGTGATACGTGAGCGCTTCCTCACAGACGCGCCGAATCTCTTCCCACGTCGCCGTCGGTTTGAGCAATGTATGATCAACATGCGCCAAAATTTCTTCCGCCTTCATAAAAACCTCCCGTTATCTTATCCGATCCGCCCTCTCTGACGCGGCGGATTCCGTTTTCCCGTTACGCCGTCTTTTCATCGAAAGCAGCCGGATTCCGTCTTCCTTTCTATTGTACTTCATTTCCCCGCAGAAAAAAAGGATGCGCACCGCCCTCCGTTTCCGCAGAAAACGATACACATCCGTTTTGTTCTAAATTATTTTACGGCGCCGAGCTCCAGCCCTTCGCGCTTACGCTGACGATACTCGCGGTCGAGGATTCCCAAAACAACGAGATTCTCATACACACCGTTCGTCACAATCGTCTCGCGAATGAGCGCCTCCCGCTGCATCCCCTCCGATTCATAGAGATGCAGAGCGCGCGCATTATAATCCTTGCAATCGAGCCATGCGCGATGGAAATGCAGTACGTCAAACACCCACGCCTTCAGCATCTTCATCGTCTCATGCCCGTAACCCATGCCCTTCTTATCAATAATGACATGCGTCCACTCGGCCTCCTTCGCCTCCGTCTTCAGCCCGTTGACCAGCACATACCCGACGCGCTCGCCCGTCGCAATCTCCTCGACAATAACGTCAATTGCCGCCTCACCCTCACGAATCACCGGCAAATGAAAATCCCGGTCAAACGGCACAATAAACTTCACATTCTCCTTGCGGTACTCGAGATCGAGAATAAAATCCAAATCGTTCTCCTCCGCCTTCCGCAGCAGCAGACGCGGCCCTTTATATAAAATCGTTTCCATAAAATCACTCCTTTTA
>CACXCC010000010.1 GCA_902766015.1 uncultured Veillonellaceae bacterium | reverse complement strand
CGGTCTCGGCGAACTCGGATTTGTTGTTGCCTTAGTATTGGGACTTATTGTCGGAAACTTTTTCCCGCGCGCTACGGCGTATCTTTCTACGGCCGCGAAGCCGGAATGGTACATTAAAACCGGTATTGTTATCCTCGGTATGTCGATCGGCATCAAAACGGTCGGTGCGATGGGATTGGCCGGCACGGTGATTTTCCGCGGCATCTGCGCGGTTATCGAGGCGTATCTCATTTATTGGCCGGTAGTGTATATTCTTTCACGTAAAGTGTTCAAGTTCACGCCGGAATGGGCGGCGCCGATGGCTTCGGGTATTTCGATCTGCGGTGTTGCCGCTGCGATTGCCACGGGCAGTGCGATCCGCGCCCGCGCGATTGTCCCGACGATTCTCTCTTCCGTTATTATTGTTTTTGTTGCCGTTGAACTGCTCGTTTTGCCGTGGGTGGCTGCGACGTTTTTCCCGGATGATCCGCTCGTTGCGGGTGCCTGGATGGGACTTGCCGTGAAAAGTGACGGCGGCGCCGTTGCCTCGGGCGCGATTACGGATTCGCTTATTCGCGCCAAGGCGCTTGCCCTTTACGGTGTCAATTATCAGGAAGGCTGGGGCCTCATGGCGACGACGACGGCCAAAGTGTTCATTGACGTGTTTATCGGTATCTGGGCCTTTATTCTCGCCGTTGTCTGGTCGGTGTTCCCGATTCAGAGAAATCGCCGCGAAGGTGCCAAGAAGGTTTCGTTCCGTGAGATCGGTCAGCGTTTCCCGAAGTTCATTATCGGTTTTGCCGCAACGTTCCTCATTCTCCTCCTCTGGGGCCTTGCGGATCCGTCGATTGTGAAGTCTGCTTCGGCCGGTGCGGGACAGGCGAATATTCTTCGCGGTGTGTTCTTCGGTCTCTGCTTCTTTTCGATCGGCCTGATTACGAATGTCCGTAAGCTTTGGCAGGAAGGGCTCGGACGCATTGTCGGTGTTTATGCCGTTGCGCTCGGCGGATTTATTCTTTGGGTCGGTCTCGGTATTTCGTATTTGTTCTATCACGGGATTTTGCCGCCGATTGTCGGCTGAGAAAGGATTGGGTGATTGATTATGACGAAGAATAGCGGTTTGGCTGTTGAGTATCAGGAAGATCATGTGAATCCGGAGATTTCGGCTCAGGATGATGAGTGGTTTGATTTGCTGCCGATTGAGAAAAAGCTTTGCGGGATCTCGTTCGGATTAGGAGTGGCGCTGCTCGTTGTGTTCCTTGGTATTTTCCGTTTCTAAGGACGGGGCAGCGACGTCGGCTCGGATTCCCGGCTGACGGCTAAAAAAAATCCACTTTCGCTTAATTAACGCCGCCTGTTTCAAATCGCTTCGCTTAAGCAAAACAGGCGGCGGGGCGAAAGTGGATTTTTTTCTTTACGCCGTTTAACCGCAAGGGAATCCGAGCCGACGCCGCTGCCCCTTGCCTTTCATTTACGAGCTTTCAAATCGCTTCGCTTTAACAAAACAGGCAGCGGGGCGAAAGCGTATTTTTTGTTGACGCCGTTTAACCGCAATGGAATACGAACCGACATCGCGGCCCCTTACTTTTCGGTTGCGAGGGTTCCTCGATGCGCTCTTTCGTTGACACAAAAGGCCGCGGCCGATATAATTGAATTAGAAATAAGAGGGAATGAGGCCACCTGTCAGCTTGGACAGTGCGGCTCTTTTTCTTGTAACGGGGTACGGTATGTGTTTTGGGTCATTCGTCAGGAAAGGCGGAACGAGATCGTTGGGAGAGAAATTACGTTTATACGGGTTTAATAACCTGACTAAATCGCTGAGCTTTAATATTTATGATATCTGTTATGCGAAGTCGCAGCGGGAGCAGCGGGAGTATATTCAGTATATTGACGAGCAGTATAATTCGGAGCGCTTGACGAAGATTTTGTCGCGGGTGGCGGAGATGATCGGCGCGAATATCCTGAATATCGCGAAGCAAGATTATGATCCGCAAGGTGCGAGTGTGACGATGCTGATTGCGGAGGAAACGGGTCCGCGCGGGAAGCAGGCGCCGCAGTCGGAGACGATTTTGGCGCATCTCGATAAGAGTCATGTGACGGTGCATACGTATCCGGAGTATCATCCGGAAACGAGTCTGGCGACGTTTCGCGTTGACATTGACGTGGCGACGTGCGGGGAGATTACGCCGTTAAAAACGCTCGATTATCTGATCAGTTGTTTTGATTCGGATGTCATTACGATGGATTACCGTGTGCGCGGGTTTACGCGTGATTTGCACGGGCGGAAGATTTTCCTTGATACGAAGATGGCGTCGATTCAGGATTTTATTGACGCGGGAACGCTCGCGGCTTATGACGCCGTTGACATCAATCTGTATCAGGCGAATCTCTATCATACGCGTATGATGATTAAGGAACCGCAGCTGCAGAATTATTTATTTAATACGGATATTCACGAGATCCCGCCACTCACGCGCCTGAAGATCAGTACGAGTCTGCGCCGGGAGATGATTGAGATTTTCAGCGGGCGCAATATTTACGACAAGTAAAAAGGGGGGACGCAGATGAATTTTTATTATTCGCAGGATCGTGCGCCGATTATGGAGGCACTCGAGCGGATGAAGCGGGCGCGCCTTGTCCCGTTTGACGTTCCGGGACATAAACGCGGTCGCGGCAATCCCGAACTGCGGGATTTTCTCGGGTCGCGCTGCCTTGATGTTGACGTCAATTCGATGAAGATGCTCGATAATCTCTGCCATCCGGTCTCCGTGATTAAGGAAGCGGAGGAACTTGCGGCGCAGGCATTTCACGCAGCGCATGTGTTTTTTATGGTCGGAGGCACGACGTCAGCGGTACAGGCGATGGTATTGACGGCTGTGGGACGCGGCGACAAGATTATTATGCCGCGCAATGTCCATCGCAGTGCGATCAATGCGCTGATTCTCTGCGGCGCCGTTCCCGTTTATGTCAATCCGCAGATGGATCACAATCTCGGCATTTCGCTCGGGATGCGTGTCGAGGAGGTCAAAGAGGCGATTCGGCGTCACCCTGACGCGAAGGCCGTTCTCGTCAATAATCCGACGTATTACGGGATTTGCTCGAATCTGCGCGAGATCACGAAGCTCGCGCATGAGCACGGGATGATGGTGCTCGCGGACGAAGCGCACGGGACGCATTTTTATTTTCATGACGATCTTCCTGTTTCCGCGATGGATGCGGGGGCTGACATGGCGGCAATCAGTATGCATAAATCGGGCGGTTCGCTGACGCAGAGTTCGATGCTGCTTTGCGGGCCGAATGTTCAGGCCGGTTATGTCCATCAGATTATCAATATTACGCAGACGACGAGCGGATCGTATCTGCTGTTGTCAAGCCTTGACATCAGCCGCCGCAATCTCGCGCTGCACGGCAAGGAGATTTTTTCGCATGTGATCGATCTCGTCGAGTACGCACGTGACGAGATCAATGCGATCGGCGATTATTACGCGTACAGCCGCGAACTCGTCAACGGTGATTCAATTTTTGATTTTGACGTTACGAAATTGTCGATTTTTACACGTCCGATCGGGCTGGCGGGCATTGAGGTCTATGATCTTCTGCGCGACGAATATGATATTCAGACGGAGTTCGGCGATATCGCAAATATTCTTGCGTACGTTTCCGTCGGTGACCGCCCGAAAGATATCGAGCGTCTCGTGGCGGCGCTCGCCGAGATCCGCCGCAATTACCGCAAGGATTCGTCGAAGCTTCTGAAGGCCGAGTATATTGACCCGATTGTGGCCTGCAGTCCGCAGCAGGCGTTTTACGCGCCGAAAGAGTCTCTGCCGATTGACAAAACGGCGGGGCGCGTCTGCAGTGAGTTTGTCATGTGTTATCCGCCGGGAATCCCGATTCTTGCGCCGGGCGAGCTCATTACGGAGGAGATTTTGACGTATATCCGCTATGCGAAGAAGAAAGGCTGCCAGATGACGGGCCCGGAGGATATGACGATTCGCAATCTCAACGTCATGCGCTCCGACGGCACAAAATCGCTCCCGAGTCTCATGTAACATCACGCGAAAGGAAGAAGAGTTATGGAATTATGGTTCACGGAGAAACATACGCCGAACGTCAAATTCTCGATCAAAGTCGATCGTCAGCTGTACTCGGGTCAGAGTGAGTTTCAGCGCATTGACGTTTTTGATTCGAAGGAATTCGGCCGCTTCCTGACGCTTGACGGTTATATGATGCTGACGGAAAAAGACGAGTTTATTTACCACGAGATGATCACGCATGTTCCGATGTGCGTCAATCCGGACGCGAAAAACGTTCTCGTCATCGGCGGCGGTGACGGCGGTACGGTGCGCGAGCTCTTGCGTTATCCGACGATCGAAAGTATTGACCTTGTCGAAATCGACGAACTCGTTGTCGAGGTCTGCAAAAAATATCTGCCGCAGACGGCGGGCTGCCTCGGTGATCCGCGCATTCATATTTATTATGAGGACGGGTTAAAATTTGTGCGTCACGCGGAGGATCGGTACGATCTCATTATCGTGGACTCGACGGACCCGTTCGGGCCGGGCGAGGGACTCTTTACGAAGGAGTTTTACGGCAACTGTTATAAGGCGCTGCACGAGGACGGCATTATGGTCAATCAGCATGAAAGTCCGTTTTATCCGCAGGACGCGTATGCGATGCAGCGCGCACATAAACGCATTGTCGGTTCGTTCCCGATCAGCCGCGTGTATCAGGCACATATTCCGACGTATCCGTCGGGGCACTGGCTGTTCGGTTTTGCGTCAAAAAAATACCATCCGGTGCATGACGTCAATTGGGTGCGCTGGAATGCGCTCGGACTGAAGACGCGGTACTACAATACGCAGTTGCACGCCGGTGCGTTCGCGCTGCCGAATTATGTGGAGGAGATGCTCGAAGATGTTGAACCGTAATATAGAAACGTTTATCGGCTGTGAAACGGAATATGCGGACAGCCGCGTCGTGCTTTACGGCGCGCCGTTTGACTCGACAACGTCCTATCGTCCGGGCACGCGTTTTGCGAGCCGTTCGATGCGTGCGGAGTCGTATGGTCTTGAGACGTACAGTCCGTATCAGGATCTTGACCTGACGGATGCAAAGGTCTTTGACGGCGGCGATCTCGAGCTTTGTTTCGGGGATACGGAGCAGGCACTTTCGGATATCCGTGATTTTGCCGCGGGGATTGTCCGCGATCATAAGCTGCCGTTTCTTATCGGCGGCGAACATCTCGTGACGCTTCCCGCCGTACAGGCCGTCCATGCGGCGTATCCGGATCTCTGTCTCATTCATTTTGACGCACATACGGATCTCCGCGATGAGTATCTCGGCGCGAAACTCTCCCATGCGTCCGTGATTCGGCGCTGCTGGGATGAGCTCGGCGACGGCCGTATTTTCCAGTTCGGGATCCGCAGCGGGGATCGTCCGGAGTGGTATTGGGCAAAGGATCATACGCATTTGCAGAAGTTTACGTTTTTCGGTCTCGATGATGTCATTGCGTCACTCAAGGGAAAGCCGGTTTATTTTACGATTGACCTTGACGTGCTCGATCCGTCATGCTTCCCGGGAACGGGTACGCCGGAAGCGGGAGGCGTGACGTTTAATCAGTTACTTAATGCCGCTTTGCGCGTCATCCGCGGCTGTAATATTGTCGGCTGCGATCTCGTCGAACTCTCTCCGCCGCTGGATACGAGCGGGGCGTCTACGGCAACAGCACTCAAAATCTGGAGAGAGATGGTGCTTTGTTTGGAGAAGCCGTTTATTGCACCGGAAACCATTTAAACAATTTGTCATAACGAGGAAATCCGGCGTCAGGGGGCAGGGACAATGATATGGATTCGGGTATAGAAAAGGCGACAGGCGCACGGGGCATCGCAGCGACTGATTTGCTGCAACAAGGCGTTAAGAAATGGCATCACTTTCGCATGGAGCCTGAATTGTTTAAGCGTAGCGATTTGATTCAGGCGACTAAATTAAGCGAAAGTGATGCCATTTTAGCCGGCAGCTTTTAAAGGAGCTGCGATGCCCCGTGCGCCTGTCGCCGAAGTAACTCGGATTTCTAATTTTTAAGGAGTGACACACTCCGCCCGCGCTGACACCGATCTATCCTTAGAAATAATACATTTACTCACACACCATTCCGATGGTATAATTAACACAGGATAAACCAAGAACAAACAGGAGGCTTGAAAATGGGAAAAGCTCTGATCATCGGCGCAGGCGGCGTGGCCAGCGTTGCCATCCACAAATGCTGCCAAAACGCCGACGCCTTTAATGAAATCATGATCGCCTCGCGCACAAAAAGCAAATGCGACGCTCTCAAGGCAAAACTTGACGGCGGCCGTACCAAAATCCAAACAGCTCAGGTTGACGCCGACAACGTCGAACAGCTGACAAACCTCATCAACGAATTCAAACCGGACGTCGTCCTCAACCTCGCCCTGCCGTATCAGGATCTGCACATCATGGATGCATGTCTCGCGACAAAAACCGACTACGTCGACACCGCCAACTACGAACCGGAAGACACGGCGAAATTCGAATATAAATGGCAGTGGGCGTACCATGACCGCTTCAAAGATGCCGGCATCACGGCGCTTTTAGGGTCCGGATTTGACCCGGGCGTCACGGGCGTTTTCAGTGCCTACGCGCTCAAACACAAATTTGACACGATTGAATATCTCGATATTCTCGACTGCAACGCCGGCGACCACGGTTATCCGTTCGCGACGAACTTCAACCCGGAAATCAACATCCGCGAAGTCTCCGCCAACGGCAGCTATTGGGAAAACGGCCATTGGGTTGAGACGAAACCGATGGAAATCAAACGCGTCTACAATTTCCCGGAAATCGGTCCGAAAGATATGTACCTGCTCCATCACGAAGAACTCGAATCCCTCGGTAAAAACCTCCCGGGCATCAAACGCATCCGTTTCTTTATGACATTCGGTCAGAGCTATCTGACGCATCTTAAATGCCTCGAAAATGTCGGCATGACGTCCATCGAGCCGATTGACTTTGAAGGCAAGAAGATCGTGCCGCTGCAGTTCCTCAAAGCCGTTCTGCCGGATCCGGCAAGTCTCGGCCCGCGCACGAAAGGCAAGACGAATATCGGCTGTATTTTCCGCGGCAAAAAAGACGGGAAAGACCGTACTTATTATCTTTACAACGTCTGCGACCATCAGGAATGCTACAAAGAAGTCGGATCGCAGGCCGTTTCCTACACGACGGGTGTGCCGGCGATGATCGGCGCCATGCTCGTCATGAACGGCACGTGGAAACGTCCGGGTGTTAATAATATTGAAGAATTTGACCCGGATCCGTTCATGGATGCCCTGAATCGTTGGGGCCTGCCGTGGCAGGAAAGCGACAATCCGGAGCTCGTGGAATGACGCGCGCGGATCAGTATCGCCCGGAGTTCTTCGAAGTGCCGACGCCGTCCTATGTCATCGCGAAGGATCTGTTGACGCGCAATCTCGAGATTCTCAAACGTGTACAGGACGAAACGGGCGCCAAGATCCTTCTGGCGCAGAAATGCTTTTCGATGTATCATTTTTATCCGCTGATTGCCGAGTACCTTTCGGGGACGACGGCAAGCGGACTCTATGAAGCCCGTCTCGGCCGGGAAGAAATGGGGAAGGAAAACCACATTTTCTCGCCGGCGTACCGGGCGGATGAATTCCCGCAGATCGCAGAGCTCTGCGACCATATCATCTTTAACTCGTTTGAACAATGGGAGCGTTTCGGTCCTCAGGCAAAAGCGCACGGCGTTTCGTGCGGACTTCGCGTCAATCCGGAATGTTCGACGCAGGAACACGCGATTTACGATCCGTGTGCGCCGGGATCACGTCTCGGGGTGCGGCTGGCGAATTTCCAGCATGACAAACTCGACGGACTGGACGGACTCCATTTCCATACGCTCTGCGAGCAGGGTGCCGACGCACTTGACGTCACGCTTAAAGCCGTTGAGATGCGTTTCGGCGTTTATCTGCGGAAAATGAAATGGATTAACTTCGGCGGCGGCCATCATATCACGCGTCCGGGATACGATATCGAACGTCTCAAACGCTGTATCCGCCGCATGCAGGACCGTTACGGACTGGACGTCTATGTCGAGCCGGGCGAAGCCGTCGCGTTAAACGCCGGTTTCCTTGTCACGCAGGTGCTTGACGTGCAGGCGGAAAACGGCATCGCGATCCTTGACACGTCAGCGGCCTGTCATATGCCTGACGTCATCGAAATGCCGTATCGCCCGCCGCTCCTCGGCAGCGGGGAACCGGATGAAAAACCGTATACGTATACGCTCGGCGGGCCGACGTGCCTTGCGGGTGACATCATCGGCAAATATTCGTTTGACGCGCCGCTCCATTCCGGTGACCGGCTTGTTTTCGGTGACATGGCGATTTACACGATGGTCAAAAACAATACGTTCAACGGCATGCCGCTCCCCGCGATCATCGCGTCGGATGTTGACGGCAAATGGCAGATTGTACGCAAGTTCGGCTACGAAGACTTTAAGATGCGTCTCTGACATGAAAAAGAGAATATTTTTCAGTTATTTTCCTTGACACTGACAGGGCGAACCACTATAATTAGTCGTTAATAGATAGGAAGACCGTCCCATACGGAACGGCAGTAGACTTTCAGAAAGAAGGGTTTTCGTTGGCATTCTATTACAAAGAACCATCTCATACGTTTGGTGAATACCTCCTCGTCCCGGGCTATTCCTCGGACCAGTGCATTCCGAAAAACGTTTCCTTGAAAACACCGCTGGTGAAATTCAAAAAAGGCGAAGAGCCGAAATTGACCATGAATATCCCGATGACGTCTGCCATCATGCAGGCCGTTTCGAACGATACCATGGCAATCGCCCTCGCTAAGGAAGGCGGCGTTTCCTTCATCTACGGCTCGCAGACGCCGGAGCAGGAAGCAGCGATGGTTTCCCATGTAAAGAATTATAAATCCGGTTTTGTCAGCAGCGACTCGAACATCAAACCGACGACGACGCTCGGCGAGATCCTCGAACTGCTCAAGAAAACGGGCCATTCGACGATGGCTGTTACGGAAGACGGAACACCGACGGGCAAACTCCTCGGTATCGTCACGAGCCGTGACTATCGTCTGTCCCGCATGACGCTTGACACGCAGGCCGGAACGTTCATGACGCCGTATGAGAAACTTGTTCATGCTGACGCTGACACGACTTCGCTGACGAAAGCCAACGACCTCATCTGGGAGCACAAACTCAACATGCTGCCGCTGGTTGACAAAAATCAGCGTCTCCGTTACATGGTCTTCCGTAAAGACTACACGGACAATAAGGAAAACAACCTCGAGCTCATCGACGAAAACAAACGGTATATCGTCGGTGCCGGTATCAATACGCGCGACTACGCGGAACGCGTTCCGGTTCTCTTAAAAGCAGGCGCGGATGTTCTCTGCATTGACTCCTCGGAAGGTTTCTCCGAGTGGCAGCGCAAAACGCTTCGTTACATCCACGAAAACTTCGGTGAAGAAGTCAAAGTCGGCGCCGGCAACGTCGTTGACGCAGACGGTTTCCGTTTCCTCGCCGAGGCGGGTGCGGATTTCGTCAAAGTCGGTATCGGCGGCGGTTCGATCTGCATTACGCGTGAGACGAAAGGTATCGGACGCGGCCAGGCAACGGCACTGATTGACGTTTGCCAGGCTCGTGACGAATACTATAAAGAGACGGGCATTTATATCCCGGTTTGCTCCGACGGCGGCCTCGTTCATGACTATCATATGACACTGGCCCTCGCCATGGGCGCGGATTTCCTGATGCTCGGCCGTTATTTCTCCCGTTTCGACGAGAGCCCGACGAACAAAGTCAAAGTCAACGGCACGTACTACAAAGAGTATTGGGGTGAAGGTTCGAATCGTGCGCGCAACTGGCAGCGTTACGATCTCGGCGGCGATCGCAAACTTTCCTTCGAGGAAGGTGTTGACTCGTACGTTCCGTACGCCGGTTCGCTCAAGGACAACGTTCACACGACGCTCGCCAAAGTTCGTTCGACGATGTGCAACTGCGGCGCGCTGACGCTCGCAGAACTTCGCGAGAAAGCGAAATTGACGCTCGTATCCTCGACGAGTATCGTCGAAGGCGGTTCGCACGACGTCATCCTCAAAGACAAGTTCGGCCGCGACTGATCGGCTGATCCATACAAAAAAAGAAGCTGCTTCGGCGGCTTCTTTTTTTGTGCTTTGACGTCAGCAGCAGGCGACAAAAAAACGAGGGAAGAGACGGTACGGCGTCCCTTCCCTCGTTGCAGGGGATATGAGAATCGGATTTGTTTCGGTTTAAGAAAGCAGAGCCTCGACCTGTTCTTTCGGAATCAGGCCGATGGACTGATGCAGCGGTTTACCGTCCTTGAACGTGATGAGCGTCGGGATGCTCATGATGTCAAACTGCTGGGCAAGGGCCGGCTGCTCGTCAACGTTTACCTTGCCGACTTTGACTTCCGGATGCTCGTCGGCGACGGCGTCGACGATCGGGGAAAGCATACGGCACGGTCCGCACCACGAAGCCCAGAAGTCGATGAGGACGGTGCCTTTCGCCTCGAGGACTTCGCTCCGGAAATTTTCTGCTGTAATCGTAACTGCCATAGTGTACAACTCCTTTTTTGTTTCACTCAACTTTTGACTTTATTATAGCAGGCGGTATGGTTCTTTTCCGTGACCGGCTCACAGAGAAACAACCCGCAAAATTTCATGCAGAGAGGGCGCGCGTGTGCTATAATAGGCTTGTTTTGGCACGGGTCGGAGCAGGGGAACATTCATGGAAAGTTTATGAGAGCTTTACCGGCGAAGAACGTTGACGTGCTATGATGGAGAAAATTCAATCCGGGGATTCCCGGCAGACATCAGGAGGAGAAAAATGGATTTAAGTATGTGGGAATTGGTAAAAACCGTCATTCTCGGTATCGTCGAGGGTCTGACGGAATGGCTGCCGATCTCGAGCACGGGTCATATGATCCTTGTCGACGAGTTCATCCAGCTTGACGTCACGACGCAGTTTAAGGATATGTTCCTCGTCGTCATTCAGCTCGGCGCCATCCTCGCCGTCGTCGTCTTGAACTTTTATAAGCTCAACCCGTTCGCCCCGAGCAAATCGCGTACGGAGAAGCGTGAGACGATGCAGCTCTGGTACAAAGTTATCGTTGCCTGCCTGCCGGCTGCGGTTATCGGCCTCATGTTCAACAAATATATGGAAGAACATTTCATGACGGCACCGGTTGTCGCAACGACCCTTATTTTCTACGGTATTCTCTTTATCATCGTCGAAAACTACAATAAACATCGCACGCCGCGTGTGACGGATCTCGCACGTCTCGACTACAAGACGGCGTTCCTCATCGGCGTTTTCCAGGTATTGTCGCTCGTCCCGGGCACGAGCCGTTCCGGTGCGACGATCCTCGGCGGTATTATCCTCGGCACGAGCCGTTATGTTGCAACGGAGTTCACGTTCTTCCTTGCCATCCCGGTTATGTTCGGCGCGAGCCTGCTCAAAATGGTCAAGTTCGGCTGGGATTATACGGGCGCGGAGATTGTTATCCTCGTCGTCGGCATGGTGACGGCATTCATCGTTTCGATTCTGTCGATCCGTTTCCTGCTGCGCTATATCCGTACGAATGACTTCAAAGCATTCGGCTGGTACCGTATTGTCCTCGGTATCATTGTTGTCGCATATCTCTGGCTCGTCGGCGACCCGACGGCCAACAACTGATTGACACGTCATTGACACGACAGGAAAGGAAGGTTCTGCGGTGAAGGTTATTGCCGGCCTGGGCAACCCGGGCAAAGAATACGAAAAAACGAAGCATAATGTCGGATTCCGACTCGTCGATGCGCTGGCGTCCGATCTCGGTGTGACGGATTGGCGCGACAAATTCGAGGCGAAAGTCGCAGAAACGCGCATCGGCACGGAAAAGGTCCTGCTCGTCAAACCGCAGACGTACATGAATGAAAGCGGGCGCGCCGTAGGGCCGCTGCTTTCGTGGTATAAACTCGGAGCGGAGGATCTCATCGTCGCGCACGATGACATGGATATCCCGGTCGGGACGATCCGCCTTCGTCATAAAGGCAGTGCGGGGGGACATAACGGCATCAAGTCAATCCTTGCCCATGTCGGCGACGAACATTTCGCGCGCGTACGCATCGGGATCGGCCGTCCTCATGCGGGCTGGACTGTGGTCAATCATGTCCTCGCGCCGTTTGCGGCCGAAGAAGACGCGCAGGTCAATGAAGCCGTCAAATATCTCGTCCCGGCCGTCAAATGTATGGTGACAGACGGCGTTGATGTCGCGATGAACCGGTATAATCCGAAAAAAGCCAAGAAAAAGAAAGCGAAGACGGAAGGAGAGAACGAAGCATGAGTGATGTCATTACGGCGGTTTACGCCGACGAAGACGGCAATATCCTTGACGCGCCGGGCATGCAGGGCATGGGGCGTACGGGAAGTACGAATATCCCGCTGACGCCGGATGATCTCATCCCACTGCCGGAAAGCGCCGATCTCATGCTGCTCCCGGATCATCAGGCCGTCGGCTTGACACCGGACGGAGAAATGCTTCCGATCAGCGGGCTCGCGGTCGCCGCGATTTTACCGGCAGGATATACGCGCCTCTATATGCCGGCGTACGAACGCGCCGAAGACGCCGAACGTTTGCCGCTTTACGGGTATACGGCTGTCGTCGTTTATCAGGACGAACTCTATTGCGCTGCCGTTTATACGGACGAAAATGACAAATGGGATCCCGTTCATTACAATACGCCGGAGCTCAAAAACTTCGTCAAGCGCACGAAAAAGGACCTCAAAGGCAACCGCATTGTCGAACAGCTTGCAAATTGTTCACTGAAATGGCATTGCTGCACAGCACAGAATCTCTTTTACCGCCGTTGGGAATGCGGGATTCCGGCCTCGCCGGTTTGTAATGCGAACTGTTTCGGATGCATCTCCCTGCAGCCGGCCGAATGCTGCCCTTCGCCGCAGCAGCGCATCAAATTCCGTCCTACGCCGGAAGAAATCGCCGAGATCGGCATTTATCATCTGCAGGTTGCCCCGGACGGGATCGTCAGTTTCGGTCAGGGATGCGAGGGTGAACCGTCACTCGCGGCCGACAATATCGCCGCAGGTATCAAAAAGATCCGCGCCGTCACGAAGAAGGGCCAGATCAATATGAATTCGAATGTCGGCTGGACGGACGGGGTCAAAAAGATCGTTGACGCCGGCCTTGATTCTCTGCGCGTGTCGATTATCAGCGCGCGCGAAGAATCGTATGACGCGTATTACCGCGCAAGCTATCATTTGCCGGATGTCAAAAATTCGATCCGCTATGCGCTCGATCACGGCGTTTACGTGTCGCTGAATCTCCTTTATTTCCCGGGCTTCAACGACCGCGGCGAAGAACTCGCCGCCTGGCAGGAATTTTTCCGCGAGCTCCCGGTTCAAATGATCCAGGTCCGCAATCTCAACATCGACCCGGATGCGTTCCTCGCCATCATGCCGCAGGAACAGAAAACGGCTGTCGGAACGAAAACGTTCCTGCAGACCCTCCACGAAGAATTCCCCCAACTCGTCATCGGCAGCTTCAGCCATTACGTCGAGAAATAAAATTACATACTAAGGACGGCGGCAAAGGACGGGGCGGGCCTGCTCCTGCTTCCATGCTGTCGGCTGCAAAAAAATCTCTTTCGCTTAATTGAGTCGCCTGTTTCAAACCGCTGTGCTTAAAAGAAACAGGCTCCGGGCGAAAGAGATTTTTTTGCGTACGCCTCTTCGCAGCAAAGTCAGCCGGATCAGACCCGCTCCGCCCTTTGTCGCCTGCATTGCGTTTTCAGACAAAAAGTGAGGGGGATGGGCATCGTTTCCGCCGCTTCGCTGCGTAAGGCGTAAAGAAAAAATCCGTTTTCGCCCGGAGCCTGAATTGTTTAAGCGTAGCGGTTTGATTCAGGCGACTCAATTAAGCGAAAACGGATTTTTTTAGCCGGCAGCATGGTGGCGGAAACGATGCCCGTCCCCCGGCCTTAGTATGTCAACATCAGCGGATAAAATGCGTCGGCGTCCAATCTTCCTGCACGGGATCGGCAACTCCGGCCTTCTTGCCGGCCTCGATGCACTTGATCATCCATGCCATATTGCGTCCGAGCGTACGCATCGTCTGCAGACCTTCGATATCCTGCTTGACATCGTCCGGCGTAAAACCGTGAACCATATTCCAGTACTGCGAGCCGGCGACAATCGTATTGCACATGAGCAGATAATTGTTCAGCGCGTCAAACGCGGCCGTAGCACCGCCGCGACGGCACGAGACAACGGCGGCGGCGACTTTGCCCTTTAAAACGCCGGCGGGACCGCCCGACGAGAAGCAGAAACGATCAAGGAAACTCGAAATGTTGCCCGAATAACCGCCGTAATAAACCGGCGAACCGATGACGATGCCCGCAAACTCCGGCAGGCGCGCCGCCGTTTCGTTGACAACATCATTAAAGACACAGCGGCCGTTTTTGACACAGAAGTTGCAGGCAATGCAATCCTGCACCGGCTTTTTGCCGAGCCAGAGGAACTCCGAGTCAATCCCTTCCTTCGACAACGTATCGGCGACTTCCTTCATACCCGTATACGTGCAGCCATATTGATTCGGGCTGCCGTTAATAAAAAGAACCTTGCTCATAAATATCTCCTTTCATCATGACACACGTTTCTTTTATTTTATCATATTCTCGGCAGGGAGGAAACGGAGTCAATTTCCGGTAAAGGAATTTTGACGTGAGTCAGGAATAAGACCGAATCGAGAGGAGAGTGCGAAGCACAAATCCGGTCTGAAAAAGCGTAAGGAGCATGCGTCGCACCCCGCCCCCCGCCTTACAACAATGGACAAAAAGAAGCCGCAACCTGAGGAGTCGGGCTGCGGCCGAAAGATGAAGTGGAAGTGTATCGTAAAGAATCAGGATAGCTTATTTGTCAATATCCTTCGTAAAGGTTTTGACGTTCTTATTCCCGTCAATGCCGAGTGCGCGGAGAATACCGAAGTAAACCTCCGTATTGTCCTGAACGCCGTTGAAATACTCGGAGCCCGGACCGCCCGCATTCAGCGGCACATCGTCGGCGGCATGACCTTCATCCGTTGCGCCGTCCGGAATATTCGCGGGGACAAACTGGACCGGATCACCTTCGTGGATACGTTTCGGATTGGCCATCGTTTTGCCGACAGTACCGAGATGGAACTCGGCTTTATCACTGGCTTTTGCAGCTTCGGCCGCGTCTTTCGTAACGGCGACAGTCGGCACTGTCGGGGTCTTCATGAGATGGTAGTTCTCATAATAAGCCGGGTGGTTCGCAAACTGAACGGCGATCGTAACATCCGGATCCGGATTGTCCGGGAACCCGTCGCCGTTTTTATCTTCGAATGTCGGGAAAATGGAATTGGCGTATGTACGAACGGCTTCCGTACCTTTTTTACCATCGCGTTCATGATACGTGCCCGTGATCGAAGCACCGTGTGCATGGTCGGCGACGACAATGATGAGCGTATCGTCACCGCGTTTTTTATTCCAGTCGACGGCATATTCAATCGCTTTATCAAATTCGATCGTATCGTAACCGGCACGCTGCCAATCCATGGCGTGAAGCTGTTTGTCGATGGAGGCGCCCTCAATCATCGCGAAGAAGCCGTTCTTATTCTTCGAGAGGATGTCGAGAGATTTCTTCGTCATGTTGATGAGGTTCGGTTGGTCCATATGGCCTTTAAGGACTTTCGGATCACGGAACATTTCGCGGTCGAGCCAGACGTTCATTGTGCTCGGATAGTAGAGGCCGAGGAACGGTTTGTCATCCGGCGCAGCCATCATTTCCGTGGAGTTCGTGGCGTACGTATAACCGAGGTTTTTGAACGCATCGACGACATTGAAGTTGTCTTTGCGCTTGGAGCCGGCTTCCGACTGCGGAATGTAGCGCTGAAGTCCGCCGCCCATGATAACATCGGGACGATGATACTGTTCGAGATAACTCTTGGCGAGGAAGTCCTGATTGGCACGGCGGCGCGTATGGCCGATCATCGCAGCCGGAGTTGCATCTGTGGATTCGGCCTGCGTGATAACGCCGATGGACATACCGCGCGTGCGTTTGAGAATTTCGGAGAGGTTTTCGACTTTCGGATCGTCGAACGGATCCTTGGTCGAGTCTGCATAAACACCGAGAGCGTTGACGACGGATTTATGTCCCGTTGCATAAGCAGAAGCGGAGTTTGCGCTGTCTGTCGTCAGGGAATCATAGCCGCTAGTCGTAATGAGGCAGTTATGCGGCAGTTTTTCCATTGCGAGGAGGTCGTTATATTTACCGTTCGTCATGCCTTTTGACATGATGCGCGCGATTTCGCGGGCCTGCAGGGACATGCCGTCACCGATGAAGAGGATGACGTTCTTTGCTTTTTTCGGAGCGACTTCATGAACAACGGTGTAGCCGGCCGTGCGGGTTGACATGCCCGTCGCGTCATTTGCCGTGACACTGATTTTGTAATCGCCCGTTTTCGGGAACGTGACGTCATCGACGCGGAAGGCCGTAACGCCGTTGCCGAGGTCTTTACGTTCAAGCGGCTTACCGAAGAACTTTTCGGCATCCTGACCGTTGACCTGAATCGAAACGTCACCGAGGTTTTTCGCGTCGGCAACTTCGACGTCAAAGTCAAAGTGCGAGCCGGACCAGAATTTAGCCGTGTCAACCGGCAGAATGCGGATATCGGCAGCTTGGGCGTCCGGGCTCATGCTGAAAACGGCGCCGCCGGCAAGCATCATGGCTGCGAGGCGTTTCATCCATTTTTTGTTTTGTTTCTTCCCGTGGTTCATAGGGAGACCTCCTTGTGGATTTTGTATAGATCGTTTTGTTGTCAAAAATATTATAGCAACGTTGCGACGTCGGAAAAAAGCGTAAACCGGTAAGCTTTCGTAAACATTCCGCAAAACCGTGCGGGGAACGGTAAAGAAATCAACAGGATTGTGAAATTAACGTGAAACGAAACAGTCGAATTGCGATAAAAACAGGAATTCGGCGTTGACATGTCGAATCCAATAAGACAAAGAAACGTTATCGAGACACGCGTGAGAGGAAGATGCCACATGGGAAAGAAAAATGATTTTGACTCGATGATCGAAGATCTCGCGGAGAAAGCATCGCATCAGATCATCAGTGAACTCAGCCGCCGTATTGATGAAGGCGGGATTTTGGAAAAAGCACAGCAGGACAACGAAACCGGTGAATCGGCGAAACAGCGGGGCATGGCGCTCATGGAGCAGGAAATTCAAGAGCTCCGCGCGATCACGGCAAACCAGCAGAAACAGATTGAAGAAATGGGCGAGATCCTGCAGCAGCTGCTCAAGAGTCAAGCGAAGAAGAAGAAATGAACAGGACAGATCGGCGGAGATGCAATAACCGACAGTTTCTCTTCACAACCTGCCTGCAAATATGATACAATAGTACAATACGAAAAGATATTCTAGGGAGGAAACCATATGAGCCTGATGAACAACCTCAAACAGAGTGATCCGGTTATTGCCGAAGCGATTGACGAAGAACTGAATCGTCAGCGCACGAAGCTGGAACTGATTGCCTCGGAAAACATCGTTTCGAAGGCAGTGCTCGAAGCACAGGGCAGTGTCCTGACGAATAAATACGCCGAGGGTTATCCGCGCAAACGTTATTACGGCGGTTGCGAATACGTCGACGTCGTTGAGCAGGTCGCTATCGACCGCGCGAAAGAACTTTTCGGTGCCGAATACGCCAATGTTCAGCCGCATTCCGGCGCACAGGCTAATATGGCGGTTTTCTTCGCTCTGCTTACCCCGGGTGACACCGTTATGGGTATGAATTTGACGGACGGCGGCCATTTGACGCACGGCAGCCCGGTCAACATGAGCGGTAAATATTTCAAGATCGTTCCGTACGGCGTCAGCAAAGAAGATGAACGCCTTGACTACGAAGAATTCGAGCGCATCGCCAAAGAATGCAAACCGAAACTGATCGTTGCCGGTGCCTCAGCTTATGCGCGTATCCTCGATTTCGAGCGCATGGCAAACATCGCTCACAGTGTCGGCGCATATCTCATGGTTGACATTGCCCACATCGCGGGACTCGTTGCCGCCGGACTTCATCCGAGCCCGGTTCCGTATGCCGATGTTGTCACGACGACGACGCATAAAACGCTGCGCGGACCTCGCGGCGGCATGATCCTCTGCAAAGATGCCGAGTTCGGCAAACAGTTCAATAAAGCCGTATTCCCGGGCATCCAGGGCGGTCCGCTCATGCATGTCATTGCGGCAAAAGCCGTTGCACTCGGCGAAGCGCTGAAGCCGGAGTTCAAGGAATATGCGGCTCAGGTCATCAAGAATGCGGCCGTTCTCGCCGACGAACTCATGTCAGACGGGTTCCGTATCGTCACGGGCGGCACGGACACGCACCTCATGCTCGTTGACCTCACGAGCAAGAACCTCACGGGTAAGGAAGCGCAGAACCTGCTCGACGAAGTCAATATCACGGTCAATCGGAATACGATCCCGTTCGAACCGCGTTCCCCGTTCGTCACGAGCGGTATCCGCCTCGGTTCCCCGGCTCTGACGACGCGCGGATTCAAAGAGGATGACATGAAAGAAGTCGCCGACATCATCGCGCTCGTTCTCGATCATCCGGAAGATGCGACAGCAAAAGAAGAAGCAAAGAAACGCGTTGCGGCTCTTTGCGAAAAATACCCGCTGTACGAATAAGACACAAACGCCGATTCAGGCATAAGAAAGTAAGAAAACGGCAGACTGCACAGGAATGGTATTTCCTGCGGCGGTCTGCCGCTTTTTCATGTCAAGTTTTGTTATTCCGATTTCATCGCCCGCAAAAAGAGCTTTTTGAGCATCGTCAGCGGGTCCTGATGTTCGCGCACGATGGCGTAGACGGTTTCGGTGATCGGCATTTCGACGTGATATTGACGCGAAAGATCGAGCAGGGCTTCCGTCGTATAGACGCCTTCGGCGAGTTTGTTGAACGGTTTGCCGAGGATGTAGTCCTCGCCGAACCGGCGGTTATTGCTGTGCGGTGAAAAGAGTGTTGCTTCGTAATCGCCGAGATGACTCAGTCCGTAAACGGTCATTTTATCGCCGCCCATCGCCTCGATGAGACGGGAGAGTTCGTGGGTGCCGCGTGCCATGAGTGCACCTTTGAGACTTGTGAGATGTTCGCCGTCCAGCATCCCGGCTGCGATACCGACGACATTTTTCGCCGCCGCGCCGATTTCCGTACCGATGAGATCGCTGCCGTAATAAAAACGGATGAGCGGGCTTGCGAAAACGTCAACAACCTGACGTGTGAGCGCTTCGTCTTTTGACGCCATGACCATGCAGTTCGGCATGCCGCCGATAAAGTCCTGTACATGGCCCGGGCCGACCCAGACGACGGTTTTGACATCAGAGCCGAGTTCTTCCTCCATGACGGTCGTGAGCCGTTTGCCCGTGCCGATTTCGAGGCCCTTCATGCAGAGAACGAACGGTTTCGTGAGCGGGACTCCCGCTTCCTTGAGGTCACGCGCAAACGAGCGGAGCTGCTGCGCGCCGATCGCGATGACGCAGATATCCGCAAACGTCAGCGCTTCCTTGAGATCTGACGTCAGTTTTATCGACGCCGGCAATGCCAAATATTCATTTTTATGCGTTTCCTCGAGTTCCTGCAGATGATGCGATCCCGGACGTCCCCAAAGCAGGACGGAATGTCCGATATGGTCTGCGTACCACGCATGGAACGATCCCCAGCGGCCGCAGCCGAGAACAGCGATATTCATAAAGTAAATCACGTCCTTTTCCGATTTGCTATCTATTATACCATATTGCGGCGGCCGCGTCATAACGAAGGGAAACGGCCCGTTTTACTGGAAATCATCAGACTTTGCAGATATAATAAAAAGAGAATACGTCAAACCGTTACGCCGCTGCTTTCGCGGTGTTTTAAGAATAAGGGGGAATCTGCCATGCGCGTTTTGCTGGCTGAAGATGACAAACGGCTCGGAAAACTGATCCAGTATATGCTCGAACAGAATGACATTCAGGTAGAGTGGATCACGAACGGCGCCGATATTTACGAATATGCGATGTATACGGACTATGATGTGCTGGTACTCGACTGGATGATGCCGGGTGAATCGGGGATTCAGGCGTGCGGGCGCCTGCGCCATGACGGTTATGAAAAAGCGATCCTTATTTTGACGGCGCGCGATTCCGTTGAGGACCGCGTCAAAGGACTTGACGCCGGTGCGGACGATTATCTCGTCAAGCCGTTTGAGTTCGCGGAACTTCTCGCACGTCTGCGCGCCCTTGCCCGCCGCAGTACGCAGAAAATCCAGCAGGACATCGTTAAGGTCGGCGATTTTACCTTGAACCGCACGGCTAAAGTTCTCAAAAAGAAGAATGAGATCGTCCAGCTCTCGCCGCGTGAGTTCCAGATTTTCGACTTGCTCGTGCAGAATGTCGGCATCGTCGTGCCGCGCGAAATCATCCTCGACCGCATCTGGGGGCTCGAGTCTGACGTCAGTTCGAATAACATTGACTCGTACATGAAAATCCTGCGGCGCAAGCTCGATCTGTCAAGCGGCGGCGTTGCGATCAAGACGGTTCGCGGCGTCGGCTACAAACTCGAGGCGGAACAATGACACAGGAAAACCTTTTCGGGCAGAGCCGCCGCAATCTGACGCTGCTGTATTCGATTGTCATGACGGTGTTTCTTATCGTGCTGATTTTCGCGATGCACAAAACGATGTCGTGGTCCATTACGTCGGAGCAGGCACGCGAACTGTTAGACACGGCCGGCAATATTGCGGAGTCACAGGAGTATTTTTATCAGCATCCGGAACTGACACTCGATGACAGCATTGCCTATAAAAACACGAATGACCGTCTGTTCTTCTACGTGTTTGATGATGACGGGCGTCTCGTGAATTTCTCGCGCGCGTCGTTCCGTATCGAGCCGTTTATTCTAGACACAATCTCCGATTGGAACCTGCCGGAGGACGAAGTCAGTGTCTTTACGAAAAAAGATGAAAACGGACGTGTCACGCGACTCATGCTGACGGCACGCCGCGTCACGTCAAGCGGCGGGCCGGCTCAGACTGTTTACGTCGGCAAAGATGTCACGGCCATGTACAACGGCATGACAAAAGCGACCTATGCACTGGCGATTCTCGGCGGTTTTGCGCTCATCATCGTCACCGTTGTCGGTCATTTGCTCGCAGGGCGCGCGATGATTCCGCTGCGTACGGCGTATGAAAAACAGCGTCAATTTGCCGCTGACGCATCACACGAACTGCGTACGCCGCTTGCTGTCGTCATGGCTTCGGCGGAACTGTTGCAGAACGATCCGTCGATTCAGTCGCCGTTTTTGAAGCAGGTTATCGAGGATGTGCGTGACGAAGTCAAAAAGATGACAAAACTCGTCAGTGACCTTCTGATTGTTGCGCGCAGCGACAATAAAGCACTCAAACTCAAACCGCAGCGATTCAATCTGTCCAATATTATCGGTCAGACCGTGCGTATGATGCAGCCGCTCGCGGAACGCAAACAGATCAAAATCGTCGCGGAAAGCCTGCCGAAAGCCGAAATCCAAGCTGATGAGGCAAAAATCCGCCAGCTTGTGCTCATTCTTGTCGATAATGCCGTCAAGTACACGCCGGAAGGCGGCCGCGTCACGGTTTCGATCCCCGTTTCCGACAAAAATCACGTCCGTCTCGCCGTCGCCGACACCGGTCTCGGCATCGCCAAAGAAGATCAGGAACGCATTTTCGACCGTTTCTACCGTGTCGATAAAGCCCGCTCCCGCGAAATGGGCGGCAACGGTCTCGGCCTCGCCATCGCGCAGGAAATCGTTAATCTCCACCGCGGCCGTATTTCCATCAAGAGCGAACTCGGAGAAGGCACGACGTTCTATGTCGATCTGCGGACGAAATTGAAAGGATAATCGGTATATGATCAAGGTAATTTTCGTTGACGTTGACGATACGCTTCTGAGTTTTTCCGGCTATGTCAAAGAAGCGATGGAGAAAGGTTTTCGGAAGTTCGGGCTGAAACCGTATACGCCCGGCATGTATCCCGTTTTTGAACGCATCAATACCGGCCTTTGGCAGTCGATCGAGCGCGGCGGAATGACACTGCCGCAGCTCGAAAAAGTGCGCTGGAACAAGATATTTTCGGCGCTCGGCATTGACTTTGACGGTCCGACATTTGAGCGGTATTTTCGTCGTCAGCTTTTTGACAGCGCGGTTATCGTGCCGGGGGCGGTTGAGATGCTCGAGTATCTTCACGCGCGATATACGCTTGTCGCCGCGAGCAACGGCCCGTACGGTCAACAGATGCATCGTCTCGAGATCGCTGGGATGAAACCGTACTTTGCGCATTGCTTCATCTCCGAGCAGGTCGGCACGGATAAACCGGGGCGCGCATTTTTTGATTTTTGTTTCCGTACCCTGCATGAGTCGGGGTTCCCTGACTTGGCACCGGATGAGACGATGATCATCGGCGATTCGCTGACGTCGGATATCGCGGGCGGCAGGGCGTACGGCATGCATACGTGCCTGTTTGACGAAAACGGGAAAAAAGCAAACGGCGGAGATCTGCCGGCGGACGTTGTGATCCGCCGTCTTACGGATATTCGGACGGTTCTTTGACAGGAATTTTGGCAGGGCACAATACAATATGATTATCCCGGCTGTGTCATAGTCATAGGATGCACAGCCGGGATTTTTTTGCGTGATGTTATCCCGAAAACGGATCCCATTCGATAGGAACCGTCAGCGCGTTGTCATATTTTGTAAAGTTTGTGTCAGAGCGCCCTGCCTGCGGGAATTAGCGGTAGACAATGGGGCGTCATTGGTAGTAAAATAGGTTGGATGTAAAATCGATTGACAAAGGACGGTGAGGATAATGGACGATCACCCCAGTCCGGTGTATCACATACGGATTCAAAAAATGAAACAGGGAAATGACGTCAGCTTCCTCGCCGTCAGCGGCATATGAGGCTTTGGCGTTTTCCCGACGGAAGGGAGAATGACCCATGCTTGAAATTTACAAGTCGGCGGAAAGCGGCCCGTTGCAGCAGCTTTCCCTGAAAACGCTCGAAAAAGGCTCGTGGATCAATATTGTTGACCCGACGCCGTACGAACTGAAAGTCATCAGTAATCTGACGGAAGTCGAGCCGGACTTCCTGCGTTCCGCATTGGACGATGAAGAGCGCTCGCATACCGATGTCGAGGACAACTCGATCATGGTCCTGACCAATGTGCCGGTCTGCCGCGGTGATGACAGCTACGACGCCCTGCCGCTGGCCGTTATTTTGACGGAAGACTATATCATCACCGTCTGCCTCGAAGAAACGCCCGTCATGGCGGAATTCAACCAGCGTACGTCAAAATTGTTCCGTACGTACAAAAAGACGCGGTTCCTGTTCCAGATTCTGTACAAGTCCGCAACGTTCTATCTGCGCTATCTGCGTCAGATCAGCAAACTCTCCGACGAAATCGAGGATCGTCTGCGCCATGACATGAAAAACAGCGAAATCCTGCGCCTGCTTCAACTGCAGAAAGGTTTGACGTATTTCAATGCGGCTCTGCGGTCGGACGGTGTAGTCCTCGACAAACTTCTCCGTCTGCGTTCGAACAACAGCATGCGCCCGATTCTCAAAATTTACGAAGAGGATGAGGACCTGCTCGAAGATGTTATTATCGAGAACAAACAGGCGCGCGAAATGGTCGAGATGTACAGCAAAATCCTCGGCCGCCTCGCCGATACGTTCTCGTCCATTATTTCGAACAACCAGAACTTAGTCATGAAATTCTTGGCCGCCGTGACGATTATCCTCGCCATTCCGACGGTGATCTCAAGCTTTTTCGGCATGAACGTGCCGGTGCCGATGGCGGATAACGGTTACGGATTTTTCTACGTTGTCGTGATCGCGACATTCCTTGCGACGCTTGCGGCCGTGCTGCTCTGGCGGCGCGATATGTTCTGAGGTGACACATGGTTATAGAAGCCGAACTGAAACGGGGCCTCATCTTCGGGGACTCCGAAACGATGGAATATGTCTATATGCCGGGCAGCGAAATCGGCGTCACGAATCCGATCTGCGTGTATGAAAATGTCGGCAGCCGCGAAGACGTGACCGTCAAAGAAGCCCTGCGCCTGATCCGCGTGCGCAGTCTGCGGCGCGTTCGTCATCCGCTGCTCGGCGAGAGTTCGTGTTGAGGTGAGAGTATGAAACCGATGGAAGCCGTGCCTTCGGGAACGTTCCTGAAGGAGTTTACGATCCTTGCCAATAAAGCCTGCGATGAGAAGCAGCGCTTTATCATCCAGCGGAAGAACGGCAAAAATATCGTGATGCTGTCGATGGATGATTATAATGGGATGCTGCGGGAGCTTTACGCAAAGCACAGTTCCGAAGCAAACAAATAAAGAGCCGTCAAGGCTCTTTTTTTGATGTCAGTTAATCGAATTCCGGCAGGGCAGAAGCATGGCTTTGGCTTCCAATGTTATTAACGAAAGGCGGGATCGTGGTGTGCGGTCAGATGCCTAAGCTGCCGGCTAAAAAAATCCGTTTTCGCTTAATTCAGTCGCCTTATACCAAACCGCTGCGCTTAAAAGGTATAAGGCTCCCGGCGAAAACGGATTTTTTCTTAACGCCTTTACAGCAATGGCATCTGACCGCACACCACGATCCCTTACGTTGCAGTAATTTAAGAAGACGCAATCATTCTGTTGCCACGCCGACTTACTTACGAAGGCTTACAGTATCGAGAACATCTCTGTCAGCGGTTTGACATGTCAGCGTCAAATTCTCAGCATCAGCCTGCAGAATGAGGAAATTCGGCGGCGTGGGCTGGGAGCAGGCTTTGAGGTCGCGGGGATCGTCCGGGACGATGAACGTTTCGTTGCCGGCGGGGCCGCTCATGACGTAGACGGGACCGTGATCGGACGATTTTTGACGGAAAAGGTGACGTCTGCGGTACGTGTGCATATGTCCCGTAAGCACGAGGTCAATGCCGAGTTCGTCGAAAACGGGGCAGAACGTATTGCCCGTGTCACTGAAATCTCCCGACGTCTGTGTTTTCGGCTGGATCTCATCGTAGGCGAGAACATCCTTGTGCATGAGAACAATGCGCCACGGCTTTTTCGATTGGATGACGTCACGACGCAGCCAGGCAAGTTGTTTCTCCGTGAGATCGGGATAAAACGCGCCGAGTTCTTCCTCCTGCGTGTTGAGTACAATGAAGTGAACGGGGCCGTAGTCAAACGAATAATAGAGTCCCGTGTGTGATGACGTTCCGTTTGACGGCAGGGAATACAGCGTCAAATAGCGGCGCGGGTCGCAGAACTGCCATTCAAGGCTGTAACATTCGTGGTTGCCCATGACCGGCGTCATCATAACCCCATCGGGAAGGTTCCCGAGAGCGCGTTGGAACTCGCGCCAATGCCACGAGGATTGACCGTTATCCGTCAAATCGCCGAGAACGGCGAACCACTCGGCCGCGGGAGCGGCGTTCCATGCCGCACCCCAACTTTGACGGAAGAGATCGTAGGACGTTCCGCACTGCGTATCGGTGAGTAGGAGTGCCGAAAAGGGCGCATTTTCCGTCGGTGTCAAAAGCGTGTGCCAAGGACCGCGAAGGTTCTGCCAATGCAGTCGGTATTCATAAGCCGTTCCGGGCGTGAGTCCCGCGAGATGCGCGGTATAAAGAAAGAGGGCGTCGCCGTCCTCTTCGAAGTACGTATAACTGACGTCAACCGTGAGCGGTACGCGCGCCGTCCCGCGCATCCGGTATTCGACGCGGCAGTTCGTAAGTTCCGTGTCACTTTCCCACATGATCGTGCGGCTGCGCGCGGGATCGTGTGTCACGATCTGACGTAAAAACCGGGCGGGGATATCCGCTTCGGCCGCTTCGCTTCGCGACGCCTCGGCCTGCCGGCGCAGGAAAAGCGGCGAAATCAGGGAAAAGAGAGCGGTATTGCGGATGAGTTCGAGAAATTCTCTGCGGTTCATGGCGGACCTCCTTTACCGTGTCAGCGCGTCGATTCGCCGGCGGATTCCTTGAGCGTGAGCCGTTCCGGGTGACTGTCACTGTCATCGTCGGCTTTTGCGGCAGCTTCGGCAGCAGCCTGTTTCTTCATTTCCCGTTTTTCATAAATGTATGCGCCGACAATGAGGACAACGGCGGCGGCAATCACGACGATAAGCCGCGTCGGATCTTCCTGATGCGTGATCGTGTCATGTCCGATAATGGCTTCGATGCCCGTTGACGGGAACTTGCCGATGAAGGACGAAACGACGTAGTCACGCAGACTCATTGCGGAAAGGGCACCGATCGCGTTAAGCGCGGCACTCGGGAAATACGGAACCATACGTGCGATGAGCATGACGACAAAGCCGCGTTTGCCGCTGTATTTGTCGATATTCGAAAGTAGTTTGCTTTTGGCGATGATTTTTTCGGCGGCGTCGCGGAAGAAAAACCGCAGCAGTAAAAAGCTGATCGTGACGCCGATCGTTTCGGCAACGCAGGAAATGACGATACCCGGGATGATGCCGAAAATCAACGTGTTGGCCGTCGAGAAAATAATCGCGGGCGGGAAACCGATCGCGTTGACAAAAACCGTAAGCAAAACGCTGAAGAGGATGGCCCACGGCCCGAACGACTGAATATATTCGGCCGTCTCCATGATGTCACCGCGTGAGAGCAGCGCGACGAGATGCGGCAGAAATTCCGGATCGAGCAGGTGGATGATGACAAATAACAGGACAATCGCAAACGCGGCGCCCAATTTGACCATTCCCATTGACGCATGTATTTTCACGGCGGGTTCCTCCTAACGTACACACACATACCGGTTCACCGGCATTTTCTTATTATAGCATCAAAACGGGGAGAAAAAATGAAAAAGAGAACGTGCCGAATAAAAAGCTTATTACTTGTGAGAAATGGGTATATTGTGGTAAAATAAAACCGATATCTATTTGACAGAAAGGTGAGCCGTTCATGACGTTCTGGCAGAAAAAATCGTTTGACGGAGCCGAAATCGCGGCCGGCGCGGCGGCAGCTGCGCCCCTTTTGGCGGGATTCCTCGTCGTTCCTTCGCTGTTGTTTGAAGCGGGAATGAATTTTATGGGAGCCTGCCTTGCTTATGGAATCACGGCGCTTTTGGGGACACTCGTCCTCGCAGCGCATCGTCTGCCGCTTGTCGCTTGTCCTTCGGCGGCTGTATCGGCGTGGCTGGTCTACGTCGTCATACTCGCCAAGGGACTCGGTTGGCAGCAGCTTCTCATGGTTTTTGTCGTCACCGCAATCGCGGGTTTTGTGCTCCTGCTATCGGGAACGGCGGAAAAATTACTCGAAGCCGTACCGTATCCTGTCAGACGCATGCTTCCGGGAGGCCTCGGACTCATGCTCGTCGTCTACGGGCTGGGGGAATCGCGTATTTTGACGGGATCGACATGGTCGCTGACGATGCTCGGGGATTTTTCGGATCCCTTGGCCTTTTACGGATTTCTGGGTATTGTCATTATGGCGGTTCTGCTTGCGATGCGTATCCGGACGGCACTATTTTGGAGTATGATCGCCGTTGCGATCCTTTCGCTTGCCGAGGGGTTCTGGGCTGTGCCGGATGCACCGTTTTTCGAGCCTGAGGGACTTGACCGGACGGCTTTTATGGCGGATTTCGGTACGATCCTGACGGACGGAAAAACAGCGCTGCTTGCGCTCGGTACGGCGTTGACACTGCTTCTCGTGCTCCTCATCGAGTCATGGGGGACGCTCGCTGCGGCCGTTCCGGACGGTGACGCGTCAAAACGAAACCGTCTGCTGTCGGAGCTCTTCGGTGTCAGCTGTTTCGGCGCCCTTTTGGGGAGCGTTCCGCTTTCACTTTCTCCGCTTTCGTTGACGTCAAAGTTTGCGGGCGGGAAAGGGCGCACGGCGGCGTTTACGGCCGCGGTTTTCCTCGTCCTAGCCTGCTTTGCGGAGCCTTTTATAAAAGCGCTCGGCGAATTCCCGGCTTTGATGGTTCCCGTACTTGTCGGGAGCGGCATATTGTGTCTGCGTCAATCGCTTGACGGTTCGTGGCGAGATGCCGCGTGGCCGGACCTGTTTTCGGCAGTTTGCGTCCTGCTTTTGCCGGCCCTTTCGTGGAATCTTACGGCGGGAATCGGCGCAGGCGTCATCAGTTGGGTGATTCTGCAGCCGTTTGCCGGCGGCAAAGTCAAAGTCACGCGCGCGCAGCAGTTCCTCGCGGCGGTTTTTCTCGCGTATTTTCTGTTCGCCGCGGTTTGATCTTGAAGAATTGGATAATTTTGAAGAAATGATTCATTGTAAATAAGAGGTGTTCGATCCGTGAAATTGGAATCCTGTCAAAAAGCATTTTTAGCCTGCACGCTCGCCGGAGTTATGCTCGTTTCCCTTTCGGGGACGGGTGAAGCGCGTCATCACCGTGCTAATACACCGGCTGTAGCGAGCGAAGTTCAGACGGTCAATGACACGTCAAATATCGTCATCATGCAGCCGGGAGTAAAAAACACCCGTCATATCAACAAACCGGGCGTTGACACGAACCTGAGCGATATCGAGCAGCCGATGGCGGAGCAGGGAACGCCGGATCTCCGGACCCGCCTGCAGAAAATCCTGCATCCGGAAGAAGATACGACGTCCGTTTCGCACCGCGTTGTCCCGACAACGGTTTCGGCATACGATGACGCGATCACGGGCACGGCTCTTGCGAGTCAGGAACAGTGTGTGCGGTATCTTCTCAGCATAAACCCGAATCCGCGCATCAGCGTTTCTCCGCAGCAGCTGGTTTCCTATTATTATGAAGAAGGCGCGCGCGAAGGGATTCGTCCGGATGTCGCGTTTGCCCAGGCACTCAAGGAAACGGGCTTTTTCCGTTACGGCGGCACGGTGACGCCGGATCAGAATAATTACTGCGGCCTCGGTACGACGAGCGCAACAGTCAAAGGCGCGTATTTCCCGTCGGCACGCCTCGGCGTCCGCGCGCATATCCAGCATCTTTTGGCGTACAGTTCGACGAGCCGCCCGACTGAGACGGTCGTTGACCCGCGCTACGATCTCGTGCGTTCGTCTTACGGGACGCGTACGCTCGGCAACTGGGAAGATCTCAACGGACGTTGGGCCGTCCCGGGCAATTCTTACGGACAGAGCATTCTCTCGATGTTCCGCGCGATGCTTCGCGAGTGACACGAACCGTTACAATAAAAAATAACACACTGCCGTGAGGCAGGAAAGGATGAATACAACGAATGATCACAACGAATAATCTGGGGCTTCAGTTCGGCAAACGCGTTCTTTATAAAGATGTCAATCTGAAGTTTACTCCGGGTAACTGCTACGGAATTATCGGCGCGAACGGCGCCGGTAAGTCGACGTTTTTGAAACTGCTTTCCGGGGCAATTGAGCCGACGGAGGGTACGATCGAGATTACGCCGGGTGAGCGTCTCGCCGTTCTGCAGCAGGATCATTACGCTTACGATGCCTATGAAGTGCTTCGCACGGTCATCATGGGTCATAAACGCCTCGTCGAGATCATGGATGAGAAGGACGCTCTTTACGCAAAGCCGGATTTTTCCGAAGAGGACGGTATGAAGGCGTCGGAGCTCGAGGCGGAATTTGCCGAGCTCAACGGTTGGGACGCCGAGTCGGAGGCAGCACGTCTCTTAAACGGCCTCGGCATTTCCGATGACAAACATTCGATGAAGATGGTTGACCTGACGGCGAAGGAAAAAGTCCGCGTTTTGCTCGCGCAGGCACTCTTCGGTAATCCGGATATCCTGCTTCTCGACGAGCCGACGAACCATCTTGACGTTGACTCCATTAACTGGCTGGAGAATTTCCTGGCGAACTTCCCGAACACCGTCATTGTTGTTTCGCATGACCGTCATTTCCTGAATCAGGTCTGCACGTATATCTGCGATGTTGACTTCGGCAGCATCAAACTTTACGCCGGCAACTACGATTTCTGGTATCAGTCCAGTCAGCTCGCACTCCAGATGGCCAAAGACGCCAATAAAAAGAAAGAAGAGAAGATCAAGGAACTGCAGACGTTTATTGCGCGCTTTGCGGCCAATGCCGCGAAGTCCAAGCAGGCAACGTCGCGTAAAAAACTCCTCGACAAGATCACGCTCGATGACATTCAGCCGTCATCGCGCCGTTATCCGTATATTGCTTTTACACCGGATCGCGAAGCCGGCAACCAGCTTTTGCAGGTCGAAGGTATCAGCAAAAGCGTCGACGGTGTACAAGTTCTCAATAATGTCAGCTTTACGTTGCGTCGCGGTGACAAGGTCGCATTTGTCGGCCCGAATACACTCGGCAAGACGATGCTCTTTAAGATCCTCATGGGCGAGGAAGAAGCGGATAAAGGCACGTTTAAATGGGGCGTGACGACGACGCAGTCGTATCTGCCGACCGATAACTCGTCATATTTTGACGGTGTTGACCTGAACCTCGTCGACTGGCTGCGTCAGTATTCGAAGGATCCGGACGAGACGTTCGTACGCGGTTTCCTCGGACGTATGCTCTTTTCCGGTGAGGAAAGTCAGAAAAAAGCCGAGGTTCTCTCCGGCGGTGAACGCGTCCGCTGCATGCTCTCGCGTATGATGCTTTCGGGTGCGAACGTGCTGCTCCTCGATGAGCCGACGAACCATCTTGACCTCGAGTCCATCACGTCACTCAACAACGGCCTCATCGCGTTCAAAGGGACGCTCCTTTTCGCGTCACACGACCATGAATTCGTTCAGACGATCGCAAACCGTATTATTGACATTACACCGGAAGGCGTCGTCGACCGCATGACGACGTATGACGAATTCCTCGCAAACGATGCCGTACGCCAGCAGATCGCCGAGAAGTATAAAAAAGCCAAGTAATTCAAGCAGATCCAGTTCCGATTCCGAGGTTGACCGATTATGTTGGATAAATTTCTTTCTGTGCCGTCAGACGATGACGGAAAAAAGAAAAAAGAGGGCTCGGCGGCCCGACTGAAAGAAATGATCGCCGTCCTGCGCAAACGCGACGTTGTTCGCGGCTTGACGCCGGGCAAACTGCGTCTGATCCTCGAGGATCTCGGACCGACGTTCGTCAAGCTCGGTCAGGTCATGAGTATGCGCCCGGACTTTCTGCCGCCGGAATACTGCGAAGAACTCATGAAACTGCAATCGGACGCAAAACCGCTGCCGTTTCCGGTTATCCTGAAGACGATCGAAAAGGAATACAATCAGCGTTGGACAAAAGTGTTCCGTTCCATTGACGAACACGCGTCAGGATCGGCGAGTATCGCGCAGGTTCACCGCGCCGTACTCGTTTCCGGCGAGGAGGTCGTCATCAAAGTTCAGCGCCCCGGTGTTTATGAAGTCATGAGTCAGGACATCGTGCTCCTGAAGCGTGCGGCGTCTCTCGTCAAAGTCGTCAGCCGTTCGCAGGATGTCGTTGACTTCAATATGGTACTTGACGAGATGTGGTCGATTACGAAGCAGGAACTCGATTTCCTCATGGAAGCCGATCATATCGAGGAGTTTGAGCATCTGAATCAGGACATTGACTATGTGACGTGTCCGAATATCTACCGCAATCTGTCAACGCCGCATCTCCTCGTCATGGAGTACATTGACGGTATCCCGATCGATCATATCGATGAACTCGAGAAAGCCGGTTATGACGTGACGGCTCTCGGCCGTAAACTCGGGGAGAATTACGTCAAACAGATCATCGAGGACGGTTATTTCCATGCCGATCCGCATCCGGGCAATATCTGGATCCGCAACGGCAAGATCGTTTGGCTTGACCTCGGCATGGTCGGGCGGCTCAGTTCGCGTGACCGTATGGCGATCCGCAAAGCGATTTTCGCCCTCGCGAACCATGACACGTTCGAGATGAAAGCGGCGGTCTTGTCACTCGGCGTTGTGCACGGCCGCATCAATCATGCGGCACTCTATCAGGATGTCGACGCACTCATGGCGCAGTACAGTTCGCTGGACTTCAGCAGTCTGCAGATGGGGACGCTTTCCCATCAGATTATGAACGTTCTGCGTGTTCATCATATCGCGTGTCCGCAGGGACTTTCGATGTTTGCGCGCGGCGTCATGACGATCGAAGGCGTCATGCGTCTTTGCTGCCCGAAAGTCAGTTTCGTCGAGATTTTCGCCAAGAGCATGTCGGTTGACTTTAAAAAGAACTTCAGTTGGAAGGATGAGGTCAATAAGGCAAAACGCGAAGGTTATCTCATGATGCGCAAGTCCGTCAAACTGCCGGAGCAGATTTCGGATGTCATGAAAATGCTCATGAGCGGTCAGACAAAAGTCAATCTTGACGTCACGGGCTCGGAAGAGCCGCTCAAGCGCATGGACCGGATGATCAACAAGGTTGTCATTGCCGTACTTTGCGCGGCGCTGCTGTTAGGTTCGAGTACGATTTGTACGACGAACATGACACCGAAGATCATGGAAATTCCGCTGCTCGGTTTTTTAGGCTACAGTATTGCCTTTGTGTTAAGCATTCGATTGATTTGGGAGATTCACAAGGGCGTCTGAGGGGGTATTATCATGCGGGGAATCCGCGGAGCCGTAACGGTTGAACAGAATACGAAAGAAGAAATCTGGCAGGCTGCCCAGACGATGGTAAAAGAAATCCTGCGCAGAAACAGCGTGACGCCGGATATGATCGGAGCCGCGATTTTCAGCTCGACAGAAGATTTAACGGCGGCGTTCCCGACGGCGGGTGTTCGTCAATTGTCGGGATTTGACCTCGTGCCGCTGTTTGACGCACGTCAATGTGCGATCGAGGGAAGCCTTGACCATTGTATCCGTGTGCTGCTCCTCGTTGACACGAAAAAAGGGCAGCAGGAAATTCAACATGTTTATCTCGGACGCGCCGCGGCGCTTCGTCCGGATCTCCCGTAACGAGGTCCCCGTCAGGGGATCTTTTTTTATGTCTGTACTTTTTGACGTCAATCATGTAGAATAAAGGCGGTGGGTTATTTTCGAATAACATTCAGAGAGAAGTCCGGGAAGAGAGGGCTTCCGGTATGCATTAAGGAGAGATGAATTTTGAGTAAGCTGGACATGACGTGTGTCAACGCGATCCGCGTGTTATCGGCAGATGCGATTCAGAAGGCGAATTCGGGCCATCCGGGCCTCCCGCTCGGCAGTGCGCCGATCGCATATGAGCTTTGGGCTCATCACATGAATCACAATCCGAAAAACGCACAGTGGGCAAACCGTGACCGTTTCGTTTTGTCGGCGGGCCACGGCTCCGCTATGCTTTATTCCCTGCTCCACCTGTTCGGTTACGGGCTGACCATGGATGACATGAAACAGTTCCGTCAGGACGGTTCTTTGACGCCGGGACATCCGGAATACGGTCATACGACGGGTGTCGAAGCCACGACGGGTCCGCTCGGTGCCGGAATGGGCATGGCTGTCGGAATGGCCATGGCAGAAGCGCATCTTGCCGCGATTTTCAACCGCCCGGGCTATCCGGTTGTTGACCATTACACGTACGCGCTCGGCGGTGACGGCTGCATGATGGAAGGTATTTCCTCTGAGGCATTTTCACTCGCCGGTACGCTCGGCCTTGATAAACTGATCATTTTCTATGACAGCAACCGCATTTCGATTGAAGGCAGCACGGATATCGCCTTCACGGAAGATGTTCAGGTCCGCATGCGTGCTTTCGGTTTCCAGACGATTACGGTTGAAAACGGTAATGACCTCGCAGCGATCGGTGCGGCAATCGAAGAAGCCAAAGCCGACAAGGAACATCCGTCATTCATTACGGTCAAAACGGAAATCGGTTACGGCTGCCCGGGCAAACAGGGTACGGCCGCAGCGCACGGCGCTCCACTCGGTGAGGACAACATTCGCGCGATGAAGGAGAACCTCGGCTGGCCGGAACCGGACAAGACGTTCAACATTCCGGACGAAGTTTATGCGCATTATCAGGAACTTGCAGCAGCCGGCGCCGAAAAAGAAGCGGCTTGGGACAAAATGTTCGCCGAATACTGCACGAAATATCCGGATATGAAAGCACGCTGGGATGAATTCCGCGGCCCGGTCAATGCAGAAAAGCTGCTTTCGGACGAAGATTATTGGGCTTATGAAGACAAATCCGTGGCAACGCGTAATCTCTCGGGCGTTATGATCAACCGTCTGAAAGATCGTTTGCCGCAGCTGATCGGCGGCAGTGCCGACCTCGCTCCGTCGAACAAGACGCATATGAAAGACGCGGGTGATTTCCGCCGCAGCGATTATGCGGGACGCAATCTGCATTTCGGTGTCCGTGAACTGGCGATGGGCGCTATTTCCAACGGTATTGCCCTGCACGGCGGTCTGCGTACGTATGCAGCAACGTTCTTCGTTTTCAGTGACTATATGAAACCGATGATTCGTCTGGCCGCACTGATGGGACTTCCGGTCACGTACGTATTTACGCATGACAGCATCGGCGTCGGAGAAGACGGCCCGACGCATGAGCCGATTGAACAGATGGCCATGCTTCGCGCTGTACCGAATGTCAATGTCATCCGCCCGGCTGACGCGACGGAAACGGCAGCCGCATGGTATCTCGCCGTTACGTCCGAAAAAACGCCGACTGCCCTTGTTTTGACGCGTCAGGGACTGCCGCAGCTTCCGGGTTCCGGTAAAGAAGCGCTCAAAGGTGCTTATGTCGTTTCGGAAGCAAAAGATCCGGAGCACATTGACGGCATTTACATTGCAACGGGTTCCGAAGTTTCGCTTGCCATCGAAGCGCAGAAACAGCTTGAGGCCGAAGGTTCGAGTGTCCGCGTCGTTTCGATGCCGTGTGCCGATATCTTCGAGCAGCAGAGTGACGAGTACAAAGAAACGATTCTGCCGCACAACATCCGCGCCCGCGTTGCCGTTGAAGCGCTCAGCTCGTACGGTTGGGAACGTTACACGGGCCTTGACGGCGCCATCGTTGCCATGAAGTCGTTCGGTGCTTCGGCTCCGGCGGCTACGCTCTTTAAGAAGTTCGGCTTCACGAAAGAGAATGTCGCAGCAGTAATGCGTCAGACCATCCTCAAAAACGAAGGTTAATCCGGGAACGTTTTTCCCATAATGAAAGCCACCCATTTGCGGGTGGCTTTTTGTATGCCCGAAATCAAAAGTCAGGCGATGTATTTAAGCAGAACACGGATAATCGTATAGATTGAAGCGGCATACAGGATAAAGAAGATGAGCCGGCGAAGCAGGGCAATCGGAATGTGCCGATAGATTAGATGCCCGGCTGCAATACCGAGTGCAAGCGCAGGCAGCAGGTAAATGAATTCATGTGCGGCAGGAGCGAGCGGCAGGCCGCCGCAAAGATACATGATCAGTGATGTCGCATTGCAGGTAAAGAAGAAAACGAAGCACGTAGCGCGGAATGCCTGCAGTGTCATCGTTGTCTTGGCGAGATAGATGAGGAACGGCGGGCCGCCCATGCCGGTTGTGATTGACGCGAATCCGGAGAAGAAGCCGGTAATGACGGTGTTACGTCGGCATTGACGGATATCTTTATGCGAGATCTGCATGAGAATCAGGGAAAAGAGGATCATGCCGTTAATCAGGAGCTTCAGCACATCGCCGGGAACCTGCGAGAAAACGGCGAATCCGGCAGGCATACCGAGCAGGACGCCGATGTAGAGGCAGGCGATAAGGCGGAAATTCGCATCACGCCGGTACCAGATACCCTGCGCAAAATTACCGCAGCAGGCGAGAAGAAGCATAATCGGAACGGTGAGCTTCGGATCATAGAACAACATCAAAAGCGGTGCGGCAACAATGACGAGTCCGAATCCCGTGACGGATTGCAAAAATGCGGCGAGGAAAATGCAGAGAATCGGCAGGATATGTGTACCCAGTCCTGCGAGATAGGTTTCCATATATAACGGCGCCGGGCGCCATCCCTTCTTTCAAAAAATTTGTTTTCTATTATACTACAAAAGCATAACGACGGGTAGAAGGAAAATTTCATTCACCAACGTCTTCTTCTTGCAAAACTGACATATATTCTATAAAATGACAATGATAGCAGGATTCTATGCTACTATGGAAAAGAAGACACCTGCTTACAAGGAGGAATTCGGATGAATATACAGCAAATGCGCTACTTTGCCGAAGTCGGGCGGTTTCAAAATATTACAAAGGCAGCCGAACAGCTTCATATTGCTCAGCCGACTCTGAGCATTGCTATGCACGCACTGGAAGAAGAAACAAACCTGAACCTGTTCCGTCGCGTCGGCCGCAATATCGTGCTGACTAAAGACGGAGAGCATCTGCTCGAAAAAGTCAATCGCCTGCTCATGAGTATCGACCGGTTTGATGATGAAGTCAAGGAAATGTCACATCAGAGAAACTACATCCGTATCGGCATGCCGTCGCAGATCGCCGTTCCCGTCATGCCGCTGCTGCTCGGCAGGTTCCGTGAGCAGCATCCCGATATTGACCTTGAAATCATCGAAGAGAGCGGCATGCGCGTTGTTGAAATGGTGCGTCGCGAAGAAGTTGACCTGACGATCTTTCATCATCTCGTCGAAGATACGGAAGGCCTTACGTATCGCAAACTGGCGGATTGGCCTCTCTGTCTTGCTGTCAATGTCAAACATCCGCTGGCAGATCGGGAAACCGTCACCCTCGAAGAAGCTGTGCGTCAACCGCTTGTCCTGTTGCAGCAGGCTTATGTCACGACGCGCTATTTAATGAAGAAAATCGATGCACGCCACATTGAGCCGAATGTCCTTCATTATACACCGCACATGTCAACGATGTGGAACCTCGTTCATACGGGAACCTGCTGTGCGATCATGTCAGCGAATGCACGTATGGCCGATGACAATCAGATCTGCCTGATTCCGATCACGCCGTCTGTCATTCTGCACGGCTGTATCGTTACGAAAAAAGGACGTCAGCTTTACGAAGACGAGAAAAAACTCATTCGTTTCCTGCAGACGGAATTTCAGTCGCAGGACGAGACACTATAACAACTATCCACGGCATCAAAATTGTTTTGATGCCTGATTTATTGATATGACACACACGATGACGTGTACATAAAAAACTTTATAAAATAGGTGTTGACATCGGTTTTAGGGGGTGCTAATATATAGAAGTGCCTGATCGGGGCGCGCGATTTAGTGATACAGGGGAGTGAAAGCAATGAAGCTGGATGCACTGAAACGTGCCAATCGGGTGATTGGTATCAAACAGGTTACCAAAGCTGTCAAGCGGTCGCAGGCAGAACGGGTTTTTCTCGCTGCCGACGCCGATCCGCGTGTCCTGGAACCGCTCAAAGAACTCTGCCACGAGCAGGATGTTCCGGTAGAGGAGGGGGCGTCGATGAAAGAAATCGGCGAGGCCTGCGCCATTGAAGTCGGCGCGGCGGCAGCAGCGGTCCTCAGGTCGTCGATTTGTTAAAAACTTTGAAGCACAGCTTCGGAGTTTTAATAAATAATAAATTCTCAATATGAAGGAAGGAGGTGCATGTATGCCTACTATTAACCAGTTAGTTCGTAAGAGCAGACAGAGCATGCAGGAGAAATCTAAAGCACCGGCACTCAAAAATTGCCCACAGAAACGCGGCGTTTGCACTCGTGTTTACACGTCGACGCCGAAAAAGCCGAACTCGGCACTGCGTAAAGTTGCCCGTGTCCGTTTAACGAACGGTATCGAGGTTACTGCATACATCCCAGGTATTGGTCATAATCTTCAGGAGCATAGTGTTGTTCTGATCCGCGGCGGTCGTGTTAAGGACCTGCCGGGCGTTCG
>CACXCC010000009.1 GCA_902766015.1 uncultured Veillonellaceae bacterium | reverse complement strand
TGCCGAACACAGCAGTTAAGCATTCAGAGGCCGAAAGTACTTGATTGGAGACGATCTGGGAGGATAGGAAGTTGCCGGTTCAAGAAAAGCACTCGCGAAAGCGGGTGCTTTTTCGTATGTCTGATATTCGAATCCCGGCAGAACAGGCGCTTTATTTCTTGCGGTAGATGCTCAGATTTGGTATACTTATTAAGTTAGGTTATCTTAGGTAAGAGAGGTCGTGAATCAATGCGGAGTAAGCGCAGGCAGCGGCGCAGCTATACACGGATCAAGCTGTTCGGTGTCATCCTGTCAATCCTGGTCCTGATTGTCGTGGGAGCCTGGTTTTGCGGAAACCAGACGGGAGAAGAACAGAATACGGAGCAGGCCTCTTCGGACCATATCGTTCATGTCATGATTATGGGCGTTGACCGTCGCGATGACGATGTTGGCCGCAGTGATACGTTGATGGTCGCGTCGCTCGACGAGACGCAGGAAAAGGCGGCACTCTTGTCGGTTCCGCGTGATACGCGTGTCAAAATCGAGGGGCATGACTACGATAAAATCAACCACGCCTATGCGTACGGCGGTCATGAGTTGACGCAGAAAACGCTGGAACATCTGCTCGGCGTGCCGATGGATCATTATATCCTCATTGACCCGAAAGCGTTTGAGCGGATTATTGACGCGATCGGCGGTGTCGACCTCAACGTCGAAAAGCGCATGTACTACGAAGATCCGTGGGATGATAACGGCGGGCTCGTCATCGACTTGTATCCGGGCGAACAGCATTTGAACGGCAAAAAAGCCATCCAGTATGTCCGTTACCGCGACGGCGAAGGTGATATCGGCCGCGTCGGGCGTCAGCAGAAATTTATGAAAGCGGTCATGGCAAAGCTTATTTCGCCGGAAATCCTGCCGAAACTGCCGCAGGTTGTGCAGGAAATCAGCTCGAGCATGGAAACGGATATGTCGGTGCCGGAACTTATCCAGTTTGCGAGCACGGTTAAAAGCGTGCATGACAACGGACTTGAGGTCAAAATGGTTCCGGGCAAGCCGGCGTTCCTCAAAGATATCAGCTATTGGATCCCGGACATTCCCGCAACACGCAAGCTCCTCGTGAGCGAGCTTGGCTTTACGCTGACGGCAGAGGAGAAGAAGCAGGCCGAAAAAGACGAGAAAGAATATCTCAAGAGCCTGCCGAAAGATCTGCAGGTTGTTGCGCGTTCGAAGTCAGGCAGTGACGACGAAAAGGACGAGGATGAAAAGCCGATGAAGCCGGAGGAGATTTCCGTCATGGTTATCAATTCAAGCGGCATTGACGGTGCGGGCGCGGATGTTGCCGCCGCTTTGCAGAAAAAGGGCTTTATCATCACGAGCGTCGAGACCGGCAAGGTCAATACACGTGAGCAGACGACGATTACGACGTCGGAGCGCAATACGGATGTCTTTTACGGGATGCCGTTCCCGTGTATTATCATGGACGGGGGCAGCTCGAATCAGGCCGTGGTCAATATCGGTCGGGATTATCGGAAGAAAAAATGACAGTCAAGGGAGAGGACGGAGTGATTCCGCCCTCCTCTTTTTATAACGAACAAATATTCTTTTGAGGTGAAGCGATTTTGGGTATGTTGAAGGTAACGGGACTCGCGAAGTCATTCGGGATCCATGACCTGTTTCACGATGTCAATTTTGAAGTCAGCCGCGGCGATAAAGTTGGTTTTGTCGGGCCGAACGGAGCCGGGAAAACGACCTTGATGCGCTGTCTGATGGGGCAGGAAGAGTATGACGCGGGGAGCATCCAGTTTGACAGTGCCGATACGGTCGGCTATGTCGAGCAGCAGGCCGATTTTGCCGGCGGGACGCTCTACGAGGAATTTCAGCGCGCCTTTGCGGATATTATCGAGCTCGGCGAGCGGAAAAAACGGCTTGAGCAGGAGATCGCCGTACATCATGACGAGGAAACGATGACGGAATACAGCCGTGTCATGAATCGTTTTGAGCAGCTCGGCGGCTATGATTACGAAAGCCGGATTCGCCGCGTCGCGTTCGGCCTCGGTTTTACGGAAGAGGATTTTAAGAAAGACGTCGGTCATTTTTCCGGCGGTCAGAAAACGCGTATCTGCCTCGCGAAAGCACTGCTGCGCGAACCGGATTTTTTGTTTCTCGACGAGCCGACGAACCATCTCGATATCCGCATGACGGAATGGCTCGAATCGTTTTTGCAGAGTTATCACGGCGGTGTGCTGATTATTTCGCATGACCGTTATTTCCTCGACCGCGTCGCAACGCGCATGATTGACCTTGACAATAAGACCGTCACGACGTATGAGGGCAATTATACGTATTATATGCGCGTCAAAACACAGCGCCGTGAGGCACTCAAAACGGCTTACGAAAAACAGCAGGAGCATATTCATAAGACGGAGGAATATATCCGCCGTTTTAAAGCGGGGATCAAGGCGAAACAGGCGCGCGGGCGTCAAAGTCAGCTCAACCGCCTTGAACGTATCGTCCTGCCGCCGGAGACCGCAACGTTTAATTATTTTGCGTTCCATAAGCCGCCGGAGTGCGCACAGCGCGTTGCGGAAGTCGAGGATGTGTCGATGTCATTCGGCCCGCATGAGGTGTTCGAGCATATTTCCTTTTTGATCCGCAACGGAGACGGTGTCGCGCTCGTCGGGCCGAACGGGGCGGGTAAGACGACGCTGCTGCGTATTCTCGTCGGCGAACTCGAGTCACCGACGGGACGGGTCAAAATCGGCAGCCGCGTCAAAATCGGGTATTTCTCGCAGCAGCACGAAGGCCTGCATATGGACAATACGATCCTCGAGGAACTGCAGTATGAATACGGCATCGAGGAAGAGCAGGCGCGTAAATATCTCGGTGCGTTCCTGTTCCACGGCGATGACGTACTGCGCCGGATCGGGGACCTTTCGGGCGGTGAACAGTCGCGCGTGGCGTTTTTGAAGCTCATGCTGACGGGCGCGAATTTCCTCGTACTCGACGAGCCGACGAACCATTTGGATATTCCGGCGCGCGAAGCTGTCGAGGAGGCGCTCATGGCGTATCCGGGGACGTTCCTTGCCGTTTCGCATGACCGATATTTCCTCGATAAAGTCGCAAACTGTACGCTCGAGCTCGCCGACGGGAAACTGACGGAGTATCTCGGCAACTACAGTTATTATCAGATGAAACGTCAGGCCGAGGAAGAAGCCGCCGCCGAAGAACGCGCGGAGCGCGAGAAAGCGGAACAGGCGCGCCGCGAAAAGGAAAAAGCCGCAGAACGCGTGAAAGCGTCCGCGGAAGCCGAAAAGCACCGCGAAGAACGTGCTGCAAAATCCCAGCAGGAACAGCAGAACCGCATTCAGGGTATGAGCAGCGCGAAACGTGAGGAAGCCGTGCAGCGGCTTGAGGCGCAGATCGCGATGGCCGAAGCGGAACTGAAAGGACTCGAGTTTGAGATGAACGATCCTTCCGTGCAGGCGGATCCCGCGAAAAGTCAGGAAATTGCCGAAGCCTATGCGGCGAAGGAAGAGGAAATCGAGCAGCTTTACGACAAGTGGGGCATGATGACGGAAGCGTAAACCGGAAAGGAGTTGACGGTCATGGAACAGGGCATGCTGCCGGGAATGGACATCGAGGAAACAGTCAGCGGCATCGTTGACAGCATTGTCTTTTCGAATGCGGACAACAGTTACACGGTTTTTCGGCTGAAACCGCTGCGTCAGGGTGCGCGTTTTACGGTGACGATGAATTCGGCGGCGCCGCTTGTCGGTCAACAGGTCGCTGTTCGCGGCGAATGGGTTACGCATCCGCGTTTCGGGCGTCAATTCCGGGCAGCGTCAATCCGCATCGAGGCGCCGACGACACTTCGCGGGATCGAGCGTTTTTTGGCGTCAGGCGTCATTGACGGAGTCGGTCCGACAACGGCAAAACGGATCGTTGCGGCGTTCGGGGAGCAGACCCTCGAAATTCTCGAACATAATCCGGGTCAGCTCAAACAAGTCGAGGGCATCGGCAAAAAGACGGCCGAAAAAATCGCGGCGTCGTATCAAAAGCAGTCGGAACTGCGTGATCTCATGATCTGGCTCGAGGATCACGGACTTTCCGGTACATATGCGGCGCGTATTTTCAAGCAGTATACGTCATTTTCGATTCAGATGCTCGAACAACATCCGTACCGTCTCGCGCAGGAAGTTGACGGCATCGGCTTTATGACAGCCGACACGATCGCGGCGAGCGTCGGCATTACGGGCGCCGACGAAGACCGCATCGCTGCGGGGATTGACTATACGTTGCAGCAGATCGCCGCAAACGGACACTGCTGTATGCCGGAACAGCCGCTCGCGGATCGCGCGGCGAAACTCCTTCGCGTCAATCCGGTTGACGTTTACACCGTTCTGCGCAAACAGCTCAAATTGAAGCACCTGTTCACCGAAACGGTCGGCGGCACGACACTGATTTATCCGCCGTATCTTTATCAGGCGGAATGCAAGACGGCGCGCAAAATCCTCTATCTGCAAAAATACGCGGAAACGCTCGACGAGAAAGACAGCGAAGCGCTTCTCGACCAATGGGAAGCGGCACAGGGCATTACCCTCGCCGCTAAACAGCGTGAAGCGGCCGCGGCAGTTTTACAGCACGGCGTTTTCGTCATGACAGGCGGACCGGGAACCGGTAAAACGACCGTCATTCGCGCGATGCTCGACTTGCTTCGCGGGCAGGGACTCGAAGTCCTCCTCGGCGCACCGACGGGACGCGCGGCAAAACGTCTCGCCGAAGCAACGGGATGCCGCGCCGTGACGGTTCACCGCATGCTTGAGGCGCAGGGAGGAACGCGCGGCGAAGGCGGATCGATTCTCTTCGGACGTGACGCCGATGCGCAGCTTGAGGCCGATGCCGTCATTCTCGACGAAGTTTCCATGATGGATATCGTGCTGATGCAGCATTTCCTTGATGCTGTTCCGGACGGCTGTCGTGTCATTTTTGTCGGTGACGTTGACCAGCTTCCCGCCGTCGGGCCGGGATCGGTTTTAAAAGATATTCTGCGTTCGGGAGCCGTTCCGAGCGTTTGCCTTGACGAGATTTTCCGTCAGGATGAACAGAGTACGATCGTACTCAATGCACATGCGATCAACGGCGGACGTGTTCCGGAGTGCGGAACGAGCGGGGATTTCGTTTTCCTCGAACTGTCGGATGATCACACCGTCGCCGATACGATCGTTTCGCTCTGCCGTGAGGAACTGCCGCGGCTCGGCTGGGATGTTTTGCGCGATGTCCAGGTTCTTTCGCCGATGCACCGCCTCGAATGCGGTGTCGATCAGCTCAATAAACGCCTGCAGGCGGCGCTGAATCCGAAAGAGGAAGGCGATCCCGAGATCGTCAGCAATTATCAGTCATTCCGCACGGGCGACAAAGTCATGCAGACAAAGAATAACTATATGAAGCATGTCTTTAACGGCGATATCGGCTTTATCTGCCGTATGCGCGAGAGTAAAGTCACGGTTCGTTACGGCGAAGGGCAAGAAGTCGACTACGAAAAGAACGAACTCGGCGAACTGCAGCTGGCGTACGCGATGAGCGTGCATAAAAGTCAGGGCAGCGAATATCCCGTCATTGTCCTGCCGCTGGTTCCCGGCCATCACATTATGCTGCAGAGGAATCTCCTGTATACGGCCGTTACGCGCGCCGAAAAACAGGTCATCCTTCTCGGCAGCCGCGCGGCGTTGCGTACTGCCGTTGAAAACGATCGTACGCGTCTGCGTTATACGCTCCTTGCCGAACGCCTCGCGCATAAACTCGACAGTTGACACTGCGTCGTGGATGTCGCGGCGATCGCACGGTCACGCGCGTGTCACAAAACACAATCGGCGAAGCACAGCGATACGAACAACAGCAAACCGGATCATCCCGCAACATATCACGGGAAACACAAAACTCCGATCGGTCAGGGTAAAACCTCACCGGTCGGAGTTTTCGTGTTTACAGTGTGTGAAAGAAGAAAATAAATCTATCAATCAACGGGTTGCGGCCAACGCTTCTTCGTAGAAGTGTTGACGCCGCTTTGCCGTGATCTCCTTGGCTTGTGTCGTACGGTCCATGCGGTGACGCGTGAAGAGGCCGTACCGTCCGATTGTCATATAGTAAAGGGCGATACCGAGGATCGCAATGACGCCGGCACCGAGATAAACGAACGAGAATCCGAACGACGGCACGAAACTGCCGAGCGTGTAAGGCCCGACGCCGATGCCGAAGTCGAGCAGGACAAAATACGTGCTCGTGGCGACACCGACTTCATGCATCGGCGCACAGTGAACAGCGAGTGCGTGACAGGACGCCGTGACCGTTCCGTAACCGAAACCGAGGAAGAGTGCGCCGATGAGCATGGCGATATCGCCCGTTGCGTTCGCAATGATGCCCATTGCACATGCCATCGAGAGCAGTGACGGATAAATAACGACGTTGCCGCCGAAATGATCGAGCAGATAACCCGTAAGCGGGCGGCTGATAAATGACGTCAGCGCAAAGCAGAGGAAAAAGCAGGTAGCACCGATGCCCGTGACGCCGATGGCGTTCGTGTATGCGCCGAGAAATGACAGAACCGTCGAGTAGCAGACGCCACCCATCAGCGCAATGACGGAAATCGCGAGTGACTTGACTTCAAAAAAGCGGCTGAACGAAAGTTTTTTCAAATCCTGACGTTCCTGCGGCAGGATTACGCGTTCCGGCGCCTTGATAAGGAAGGAGAGGACAAAAATGACAAATGCCGCGCAGGCGGTGATTTCAATACCGGTTGTAAACGCATGAACAGCCGTGAGTGTCATCGCGAGGAACGGTCCGATCGCCGAAGCAATCGTGACGCCGAGCGTAAAGTAACCGATTCCCGTACCCATGCGGGAAAGCGGGATCAGGGCGGCAACGATCGTGCTCGCTGCCGTTGACGTCAAACCGAACGAAATGCCGTGGAGGAAACGAACGACCATGAATAATGTTAATGTCGGTGCAACGAGATAGAGGAGGATCATCAGGAAAAAGAAACTCGTACCTGTCAGGAACATATGACGGCGGCCGACGAAATCAATAAAACGCCCGGCCGGGATACGCGCAAACAAGGCGCCGACAATGAAGAGTCCTGAAGCGAGCCCCGCCATGCCGATCGAAGCCCCGAAGCGCTCCATCGCATACGCTGTCGACCAAAGCATCAACAGGAAATGGACGCTGTAGACGAGAAGATTGATCGCGATCGTAAACAGATAATTGCGGGACCAAAGTGTCTTCTTTGCCGATTTTTCTGTTGCGGCAGTCGGGGAGGAAGGAACTTCCTTTGTAAAAATATTCGTTTTCTCTGCGGTGCTTACCGGCAGGAACGAATGGGGCGATGCCTCGAGAAGTATTCCTTTCGCGTCAGCACGGGAAAGCCCCGTTTCGATTTGTAACTCGTCGATGTCTTCATCGGCACAGCAATGATTCATGGATATCACCTTTCTTACCTTGCATTGCCTGCATTTGTAGGATGAGTTCATTATAGGACGGGGGTTTGTCCTTGTCTAATGTATGCTGACCATGATACGGATACATTGTATACATGATACGCAAGAAAAAAGACGGGGACTTTCGGATAGTTCCCGTCAATTTCTATATTGGCTGTTGTTATGAATCCGGTTTGATGAACGGCGTGCATCAAAGACATGAAACATTTTCATGCATTTCTGCATAAATGTGCTTTATGTCAGACTCGTGAGGTGCTTTCCGCGCCGTCCGGCAAAATGATGAAAAATAAACTGTTGGAACGCGACGGCGGCCGGTGAAAGGGATTGCGTCGTATTCCAGGCAAGGCCGATGGAACGCCGGCAGAGAGGGAAGGAAACGGGGATAAAGACGATATCAAGTTCCGTCGTGTCAAGCAGCTGCGGGATGAGACTGACGCCGAGTCCCGCGGAGACGAGTCCGGCGAGCGTATTGATGTCATTGCCTTCAAAGATAATCTGCGGGTGACTGCCTGCCGTTTCAAACAGCTGATCCGAAAGCAGGCGCAGACTGTGGGACGGTTTCATCGCGATGAGCGGTTCCTTTTCGATGTCTTTGAGCGTCAGCGATTCCCGTTCGGCGAGAGGGTGACTTTTCGGCACGGCGAGAAACAGTTCCTCGGACCAGAGATAGTTCCAGACGACGCGGTCTGTCGTCATGATCGTCGAGCAAAAACAGAGATCGGTAGCGCCGTCGGCGAGCTGCTTGGCGAGATAAGCGGAATTGTGCTGATTCAGGATAAAGCGGATATGCGGATGTTCGCGATGGAACTGTCCGAGCAGAGTCGGCAGGAAATGCCCGGCGAGTGAGTGAGGAAAGGAAAGATTAATGACGCCTTCATCCTCATCGTCGCGGTCGCTGAGCTCCTCACGCGCCGTTTCAAGCTCCTCAAGGGCACGCTCGACATGAGGGAGAAGAATCCGTCCCTGACGTGTCAGGCAGGCGTCACGTTTCGACCGGTCGAACAGCGGCACGCCGAGTTCGTCCTCGAGTTTCGCGATGGAGCGGCTTAATGCCGACTGCGAAATTGACGCCTCTTTGGCGGCCTTCGTAAAATGCTGTACGTGCGCCATGATCCGAAAATACTGCAACTGGTTCAGTTCCATAGAAAATCCTTCCTAAATGAGCATGTCCTTTTATAATAGACATGCTTTTTCTTATAATGCCTAAAAGTTCTGGAACAATTATAGAGAGTTTCGATCGATATGGCAAGTTTTTGTTCACGGGATCGGCGAGATTTATGAAAAAATGATTGTTATGCAGGGCTCACTGTACTATAATAGCGCCATGAGGACGTATAAGTGTGTAAAGTCCTTAAATCTTATATAGGATGGGTTGTGTTATGAAAAAATTTTGTCTCACGGAAAGCGAACTGCATGAATTGGCAGGGCGGTATCCGACACCGTTTCTCGTGGCTTCGGTTGACGCCATGGAGGACAATTACGAACTGCTGCGGCGCGAAATGCCGCGAGTCGGCATTTATTACGCGATCAAGGCGAACCCGACGACGGCGTTTATCCGTCGGTTAAATGAACGCGGTGCCTGCTTTGACGTGGCCTCGGACGGCGAGATCCGGATGCTCGCGGGGATGGGAATCCCGGGGAGCCGCATGATCTACGCCAATCCGGTCAAGGATCGGCGGGGTCTCACTGCGGCGCGGGAATGCGGCGTAAGGCGGTTCACATTCGATGATGCCACGGAGATCGGCAAGATCGCGGCGTATGTGCCGGGGGCGGACGTACTCGTTCGTATCCGCGTGCGCAACAATAAAGCCGTGGTCGATCTCAATACGAAGTTCGGCGCGGCGCCCGAAGAAGCGCTCCCGCTTCTCGAGCAGGCGAGGGAAGCCGGGCTGAATCCGATCGGCATCTGTTTTCATGTCGGCAGTCAATCGCTGTCCACGGCATCGTATGAAGAAGCCTTACTTCTTTGCCGCGGACTTTTCGATGAGGCAAAAGAGCGGGGGCTGACTCTCACCGATCTTGACATCGGCGGCGGGTTCCCCGTTCCGTCCGTTTCCGGACCGGAACCGGACCTTGTTCATATGTGCAACCGGATCGAGCAGGTCACGGAGCGTCTGTTCCCGGAGACGAAAGTCTGGGCGGAACCGGGGCGTTTCCTCTGCGGCACGGCCGTCAATCTCGTGACGTCGGTTATCGGCACGAAGGAACGCAACGGCAGTATGTGGTATATTCTCGATGACGGCGTTTACGGTGCGTTTTCGGGGATGATTTACGATCATTGGCAGGGCGAATATCCGCTGAAGTTCTACGGACGCGGACCGCGTGAACGCGCTTCGTTCGTCGGGCCGAGCTGTGACGGGATTGACGTGCTTTACCGTGATGTCATGGCACCGCCCCTTTCGATCGGCGATCCCGTTTTGACGCTCGCGATCGGCGCCTATTCGTGGGTCAGCGCGTCGCATTTCAACGGTTTTTTGATCGCGCCGACGATTGTGTATGAAGAACAGAAATGTTTAAAACAAGCGCCTGTTGAGGATAATAGAAAAGAAGCTGTCGTTTAACGAGGCGGGATGACGACCCGCAATCGGCTTTAAGCCGCGGCTAAAGTATCGTTAACCCGACGGCAGCAGGACGCCCTGACTGACTGGTTTGCTGCATCAGGGCGTGAAGAAAAAAATAGACTTTCGCCTGTCGCCTGTATCTTTTAAGCGTAGCGGTTTGATACAGGCGACTTTTATTGAGCGAAAGTCTATTTTTTTTAGCCCGCAGCTTTTAAAGGAAGTCAGGGCGTCCTGCTGCCGTCGGGTTAATGTCATTTTTTAGCTACAGTTTTTAGGCTGATTGCGGTTTACTATTCCGTATTTTAGCCGCGGCTTAAGGCCGATTGCGCCCTGTCATCCCGCCTCTCAAGCTTTAGCCCCGACCAATTTTTTCCGCAATCCGCTGAACCAGCTGGAAATCGGATGACGGTCGAAGAAGAGGAAGATGATCGGGATAATAAGGAGCGTGAAGACCGTTGACGTCAGGAGGCCGCCGATGATGACCCAGGCCATGGAACTGCGGGTTTCGGAACCTGCCGTGAGGGAAAGGGCAGTCGGCAGCATGCCGGCAATCATCGTGATCGTGGTCATAAAGATTGGTTTCAAACGAACCTTGCCGGCCTCGCGGACGGCTTCGAGGGCTGTTTTGCCGCGATCCATGAGAGTCAGGGTATAGTCGATGAGCAGCGTGCCGTTTTTCGCGACGATACCGTCCATGACGAGGATACCGATCATGGAGTAGAGGTTCAGGGTATTATTCGTCAGGAGCAGCAATAAAATCGAGCCGATAAGGCCGAGCGGCAGACTGAACATGCGGATAAACGGCGTGATGACCGATTCGTACAGGACAGCGAGCAGCATATAAATGAGCAGCATCGCGAGAAGCAGGGCCGAGAGGAGCTCGGCAAACGTGTCATTCATACGCGTTGCCTGACCGCGGAAGCGGTACGTGATGCCTTTTTCGCTGAGTCCCGTATCTTTCATCTTTTCGTTGATTTCGTTGACGACCGTACTCATCGATTGGCCGCGGATGTTCGCGCCGATGCGGATGGCGCGCTGTTTGTCGATGCGCTGGAGCATGACGGGACCGCGTCCGTTATGGACGGTTGCGACATCGCCGAGATAGAGGAGCTGCCCTCCCGCGGAAAGCGGGACGCGGGAAATGTCGGATGCCTTGAAATATTCGGCATTGCGGAAACGAACCTTAATGTCCGTGTCATGGCCGTTGTTGTTGCGGTCATTGACGAGCTCGCCGGCCGAGATACCGGAAATGGCCGAAGAAAACGCGGTATGCACGTCATTGAGTGACGCATTGTACGCCTTGAGGCGGTCGCGGTTGACCGTCAATTGAAGTTCCGGCATACCGAGCGTCGAAGACGTGTTGACGTCACTGACACCGTCAATACTGCGGAGGAGCTCCTGAACTTCTTCGCTGGCTTCGTCGAGGGCGGTTCCGTCCGGCCCGCGGAGCTCGAGACGAAGGGAGCCGCTGCCGCCGCGAGCTCCGCTGCCTCCGGAAATACCGGCAACGGAAGACTGCGTTTCAGCGACGCGGACCTGAGCCTCGTGAATGCCCGCGGCAAATTTGCGGACTTCATTGGCGATATCCCAAACGGAACGGTCACGGTCCTGACGCGGTACGAGCTGGACTTTGATGCGTCCTTCGTAGGCGTTCGAGCCTCCGGCCCAGCTCAGATAATATTTGACTTCGGGGAATTCGTTGAGCTTTTCCTCGATCTTGCGGACGGTTTTATCCGTTTCTTCCGGCGAACTGCCGACCGGAGCTTCAATGTTGACGGTAAAACTTGACTCGTCGGTCTGCGGCATGTATTCGGCTTTGACGACATCAAGCGGCACGAGCGAAATGACGCCGAGGAAGACGGCAAGTGCAACGGCGAGAATTTTTTTCTGATGGTTCAGGCTCCACGTCAAACAGCGATCGTAACAGTTGACGGCCCATGCTTCGATGCGGTCCATTTTCTGCCAAATCGGTTTTGACGTGTCGGGATGCCAGCCGTTTTTGAAGAACTTTGACGCGAGCATCGGGGTCAATGTAAAGGACACGAGCAGGGAAAAGGCGCCGGCGAAGACGATCGTGAGGCCGAACTGACGGAAATACTGGCCGGTCATGCCCTGCATGAATGCGATCGGGACGAAAACGGCCATATCGCAGAGCGTGATGGCAACAGCGGCCATGCCGATTTCGGTTCTGCCGTGTTCGGCAGCGTCATTCGGGGCTTCGCCGAGTTGGAGATGACGCGTGATGTTTTCGAGAACGACGATGGAGTCGTCGACGAGAATACCGATACAGAGCGTCATGCCCATGAGTGACATCATGTTGAACGTGAAGCCTGCGAGGTACATGACGAAAAATGTCGAGATCAGCGATGTCGGAATCGCGATCATAACGGCGGCCGTCGAACGCCAGCCGCGCAAAAACAGGAATAGGACAAGTCCCGTCGTAATGAGACCTTCGAGCAGCGTACGCATCGTGTTGTCGAGCGAGGTCTGGACATATTCGGCGTCATTGCTGACGACGATAAACTGATAATCCGGATAATTTTTGCGCAGTTTTTGAACCTGCTTCATGATATTATCCGCCGTTTCGACGATGTTGGCGTCACTGTTTTTGTAAATGGAAACGGTGACGGCATCCTGCCCGTTGATGCGGCCGAAACGCTTCGTGCGCGAATCCTGTTCCTGAACCGTTGCGACGGCGGAAAGCGGGATCATAGCGCCTGCGGTATTTTTGACCTGAATCATGCCGATTTCTTCCGGCGACGTATACTGCGCGATGAGGCGTACGTCGGACTGGGTCGAATCCGTGTAAACAGAGCCGGACGGGATCAGACGGTTTTCGTTTTTGATTGCCGTGGCGATGGTGGGAAGTGAGAGTTTATATGCCGCGAGTTTATCGCGGTCGACTTCGACGGCGACTTCCTTGTCACGTCCGCCGTTCAGTTCGATATCCGAAACGCCGCCGGCCTGCTGCAGGATGTCCTGAAATGTATTTTCCGCGGCGGAGTACGTGTCCGCGAGCGAATACGGGGAAATGACGGCGAGCTCGAAAATCGGCGCCGCGTTGAGGTCGCGCTTGATGACAACCGGAGAATCGGCTTCATCCGGTAGTTTCGAGCGGATGGCATCGACTTTTTTCGTCGCGTCAATGGCGGCCGTGTCCGTGTCGATGCCTTCGTTCATTTCAAGAATGACACGGGCGCGCCCGTATGTCGCGCGGGATGTGATCTGTTTGACGCCCGAGAGCGACGAGAGTGCGTCCTCGACGGGCTTGATGACTTCCTGTTCAACGGATTCGGCGCTCGCACCGTCATATTTGACCGTGACGGTGATGTACGGTGTATTGAGCGTCGGCAGCAGTTCGACGCCGATGCGCGAGTAACTGTAGATACCGAGCACGACGAAAAACAGGACGATCATGACGATGCCGACGGGGCGCTGAATGGAGAGGCGGGTAATATTCATGAGTCAGCCTCCCGTGTATTGACGGCAGTACCCGTCTGCAGACGGTCGAGGTTGGAAATGACAACGATGTCGCCGTCCTCGAGTCCGCTCAGGATTTCTGTCTGCGTATCGTTGATGAGGCCCGTTGTGACGGTGCGTTCTTCGACTTTGCCGTCAGGCAGGACGACGAAGACGACGGAGCGGTCATTGCGGGCAAGTACCGCCTCACGGGGGACGGCGATCGTATCCGTTTTCTGCAGGATATCGAGGTCGCAGCTCGCGAAGAGTCCCGCTTTGATGCCCGACGTATCGTCAACGCCGTCGAGTTCGACGCGCACGGTATAGGTTTTGCTGTCCGTATCCATGGCCGGGCTGACGTAGATAATATGACCTTCGTAGGACGCACCGAGCGATTCGATCGTCATCGTGACGGGGAGACCTGTCTGCAAAACGGCGGCGTCATTTTCACCGAGTGTGCAGTCGACATAGATATGGTGCGTGTCAACGACGGAAAGGACTTTCTTGCCGGCCGTGACGAGTTCGCCGACTTCGGCGTCGCGGTAACCGATGACGCCGTCACGCGGTGCACGCAGGAACATATCGTCGCGCTGTTGACGCAGGGCATCGGTCGCATAGGCAGATTTGTCCGCCGTAAAGCGTTTTGCTTCGACCTGTGCCGCCGTGCCGCCCGACGCCTGATTTTCGAGTGCGTCAAAGGCAGCTTTTGACGCCATATATTCCTGTTTGACGGCATCGAGGCGTTCCTGCGAGATCGCACCGATCGAGAAGAGGTACTGATTGCGTTCGTATTTGCCGGTTTCGACTTCGAGGTCATTGCGTGCCTTGATGTAATTGGCATCATAGGATGCCGCCGTCGTGCGGGCTTCCGCGTCGGCCGCTGACGTTGCGGCTTCGTTTTGACGGATCGAGATGTCAAGATCCTTCGTATCCTGTACGAGCAGGATGTCGCCTTCATGAACGGTGTCACCGAGTCGAACGTTGACGGCCGTGATGCGTCCCGCGTATTTCGGCGAAAGCGGGATATCCGCATCGGCGACCGTTTGACCCGACAGGTCGATATGGCGCATCATGTCGCCGCGTACGACCGTCTGAACGGTGACGAGCGGTTTGCCTTTTTTGATTTTGACCGTCGCCTGCTTCCCCGAGCCGACAAAATGGTAAAGCAGGAAAGCAAGAAGCAGCAGGCAGACGATGCCCGCGATCATTTTTTCTTTACGGCCCCAGCCGTTGATGTGTCGCATACGGATACCTCGCGTTCAAAAAACGGTAATCATAAATATAATTGATAATATGATAACAATATGAAAATCCGATTAGAATTCTCTCTTATTTATTCATTATTTATTTTATTATATCGTATTTCTTTTCGGGCGGGAATGTATTGCGCAAAGAAAAAGCAATAAAAAACAGGAACCGCGGCGGGTTCCTGTTTTTTTCGTGATTTCGGGGTAAATCGGAGGATCAGTCGTCCTGATCTTCGTCCGTATCGGCGTCATCGACTTCCGGCTGACGTTTTTTGTCCTGCTTTTTCTGTTCGAGGTAATCGAAGAGAGCGCCTTCGCGCAGACCCGAACTCGAGCAGACGATTTCATTGATATGGCACGTGCGCAGAACGAGGTTGATCGGGATAAGACCGCCGACGATGACGTCAGCGCGGGATTTCGTGAGTCCCGGGATGTTGCTGCGGCCGGATTTGTTGCGCGAAATCATGTCACGCGTGATGGAGAAGACATCTTCGGCTGTCATCATGAAGCCGTTGATATCCGGCAGATCGTCGGGATCGCAGTCCTGACGGCGACGCATAATTTTGGCAAGGGAACGATTGCTGCCACCGAGGCAGACAAGCGGGAGCTTGTGAGCCTTTGAGAGCCAAGCTACACTCGTCAGATGCTGCTCCGTAAACGTCATGGCGTCAAAGAGATTCAGAGCCGGGATGGCGTCACCCAGATTGTACGTCTGGGAAATCGTAACGGCGCCGAACGGCAGGCTGATGAGGTTTTCGACTTTGCCGTCCTTGACGAGAATGAGCTCGGTGCTGGCGCCGCCGGTATCCATAATGAGGCAGTCGCCGATCGGGAGCGTGCGAACGACACCGAGATAGTCGAGATAGGCTTCTTCTTTACCGGAAATGACGTCAAAATCGAGGTTGAGCTCATCTTTGACGAGCTTCAGGAAATCGGCCTGATTCTGAGCCTGACGAACGGCAGCGGTGGCGATGGCGCGTACATGGGCGCGCGGCAGTTTGTCATAAATTGACTTGAAACGGCGCAGCGCATTCATCGTGCGCTCAATCGGAACCGGCTTCAACGTACGTTCCGGTCCCATGTTTTCCGACAGACGAACATAGTCTTTGTACTGACCCGTGACTTTGAGGTAATTTCCGTGCAGGATCTGCGTGATCTTCATGCGGATGGAGTTTGACCCCAGGTCGATGACAACAAAACTTTCCATTTACTCCTCGCTTCCTTCCTTGGGAGGCATCGCCTCCTCATGCTTCATCATAGGCTGGAAGGTTTCGGGGTTGCGTTCGGCTTTGGCAGTCTCTTTTTTATTCTTGGCATACTGCTTTTCGGCCTGCTCGATAAAGTTATCCTGAGAACTGAACGGCGTGAGACCGCGGCGGCTGATCCGCGAGAACACATCCCCGTGCAAAACTCTAGCCTTTACATTATCATGCCACATATCGGCAAAGATATGCAAGGTTCTTTCTTTCAAATCGTCCTGCAAAATCGGGAAAAGCAGTTCGACGCGGCGGTCGAGGTTGCGCGTCATCATGTCAGCGGAAGCAAGATACGTGTCATTGTTGCCGCCGTTGTGGAAAATGTAGATGCGGCTGTGTTCGAGGAAACGGCCGACGATCGAATGAACCTGAATGTTTTCGCTGATGCCCGGAATATCCGTGCGCAGGCAGCAGATACCGCGGACAATGAGTCGGATTTTAACGCCGGCGGCCGAAGCTTCGTAGAGTTTGGCAATAATCGCCGGGTCGGAAAGCGAGTTCATCTTCATGTCAATCGAAGCCGGGCGGCCGTTTTCGGCCTCGCTGATTTCACGGTCGACTTTCTGATAGATGAATTTGCGGATGTTGTTCGGCGAATTGTAGAGTTTGTGTGAATACGGCGGGCGCGAGAAACCGGAGAGCATGTTGAAGAGGTTCGTCGCGTCAATGCCCATGTCACGGTCGCAGGTGAAAAGACCCATATCCGTGTAAAAATGTGCCGTGACGTCATTGTAGTTACCGGTTCCGAGATGGAGATAACGGCGGATGCCGTCATCATCGCGACGAATGACGAGTGCGATCTTCGAATGCGTTTTCAGGCCGACGAGACCGTAAATGACGTGGCAGCCCATTTTTTCGAGCTGACGCGACCAGCGTACGTTGTTCTGTTCGTCAAAGCGGGCTTTGATCTCGACGAGAACCGTAACCTGTTTGCCCGCCTGTGCGGCCTGGCCGAGATATTTGATGATCGGCGAATTGCCGGAGACGCGGTAGAGCGTCATCTTGATCGCGAGGACTTCCGGATCCGTCGCGGCCTGATGAATGAAGTTGACGACGGAATCGAACGAGTCGTACGGATGCTGCATGAGATAGTCGCGTTTGCGGATTGACGCGAACATATCGTCATCCATCGTGAGGCCCGGACGCTGGAAACTGTGGAACGAACGGTAACGCAAATCGTCATGTCCCTGAATGGCGCGCGGCAGTTTTTTGAGGAATGTCAGGTCAACCGGGCCGTTGATGCGGTAGATCGCGTTTTCCGGGACGTGGAGGACTTCGACGAGATGGTCGCAGAGTTCGCGGCTCATGGAGTTTTCGACTTCGAGGCGCATGACGGAGCCGTGTTCGCGTTCGCGGAGCTGTGCCTGAATCGCTTTCAAAAGGTTCGGTGCGTCCTGTTCGGCAAGGTCAATGTCCATATCGCGGATGACGCGGTAAACGGCGGCCTGCAGAACGTCAAAACCGTGGAAGAGCGGATGCAGGAACTCGCGGATGATGTCTTCGATCATGATGAAGGCATTTTCTTCGTCCGGCAGGCGCAGGAAACGCGGGAAAATATCCGGAACGCGCAGCGTTGCAAACTGTTTCTCTTTCGATTCCTGATCGCTGATCTGGATTGCCATGTTCAGCGAATTGTTCTGCAGGAACGGGAACGGACGCGACGAGTCGTCAGCCATCGGCGTCAAGACCGGATAGAGTTCGTCATTGAAATAACGGCTGATGAATTCGCGCTGGTTTTCCGTGAGTTCATCCGGGCGGCGGAAGACGATATTGTTTTTCTCGAGCTGCGGCACGAGCGAGCGGTTGAACGTCGAATAACGTTTGTCGACGGCTTCGTGCTCGCGGATATTGATCGCGTCAATCTGCTGCTGCGGCGTCATGCCCGAACTGTCGAGCGACTGGATGTCAGCGGCGGCGAGTTTGTGGAGCGATGCGACACGGACCATGAAGAATTCGTCGACGTTGCTCTGCGTGATGCCGAGGAAATTCAGGCGTTCGAGCAGCGGATTTTCCGGATCATGGGCTTCGTCGAGTACGCGTTCGTTGAAGCTGAGCCAGCTGAGTTCGCGGTTCGTGTAGTTTTCATAGCGTTCGAATTTGTTCTGTTCTTTCTTTTCCATTATGCTGTCGTCCTCCGTTGCTTCAAGACTGCCGGGATACCGAATACTTCACGGAACAGTTGGGATTTCTGGGCAAAGGCCCATTTTTCCAGTGCGAGGTCGTGTGACGAATACGCCGTGATGATGACTTTGTCATCGCGCAGGGATACGGAAATGCGCGGGATTTTCTGCTGATGGGAATCGTCAAGCGCGTCGGCGAGGCGCAGAATCGCGACGAGTTTGGCAATCGGCATCTGGATCGCGCCGTCGAGCGTGGCGTAATGATACGCGCCGGTTCCCGGCGATTCCGAACTGTGATAGCGCGCGATTTCGGCGATAATGCGGTTTTCCTGATCGGAAAGGCCGATAATCGGGTTTGCTTCCATGATATATGCCGAATGACGGTAATGTCCGTGCAGGCTGATGAAGCTGCCGATATTCGTGACCTGAATGGCGACTTCGAGGAGCAGGCGTTCACGCGGTCCGAGACGGTGCAGGCGTTTGAGCTGGTCGAAGAGATGAAGGGCGAGTTTCGTCGTGTTGTCGCGGTGCTTCGATTCGACGAGATAGCGCTCGGCGATCGTCGTTGCCGCCGTGAGCGTCATCTGCGTAAAGTCGCGTTTGATGTAGCCGAGACGTGCCATGGACGAGATCGCGAGTCCGTCGAGGATATTTTGACGTGTCAGCCAGACGTCAGCCGGTTTGATCGCGCGGATGATGTGATGCATGACAGAGAGGCCGAAGACGACATGCATGGCATTGTTTTCCTCAATCGGGAAATGCTTGGCGATATACTGCGGCGAAGCCTCGCGCAGATCGCGGCGCATCGTTTTGAGTTTGTCGAGGTCAAATGGGACGAGGACTTTGCTGTCCGGCAGATATTTGCCGTTGAGCCAGTCGAAATCCTGCAAAACAAGTGTGGCACCCGGTTCTTCGGCGGCGATTTCGCGGCGCAGGTATTCGAGTTTACTGCCGATATAGTCATTGATGATTTCACCCGGGTCATTGGCGATATTGCGCAGTCCCTGATTCATCTTGTCGAGGTCGAGGTAGCCCGGATTGACGTTCCACGAGTTGATGAACTGATGGTTTTTGAACTTCGAGAGCGTCGTTGAGGAAGCGCCGATGTAGAGCAGATACGTCGTGCCTTCCGTGATCTTGTCAAATTCGTGCAGCCCCATGAGCGCAGCGGCGCGGAAATACGTGATCTCGCCGAGGTTGAGCCAATGGATTTCAAAACCCGTGCGGACGAGGAACTGATCGCTGAGATACCGTGCCGTCGTATCGTCGATGAGCTGACGGCTGCCGAGGAAGCGGCAGTTTTTGACTTTATAGTCTTTCAGCAGTTGACGGAAACCGTTGAGCGAAAAGACGATCTTTTCGAGTTCCGCCTGATAGATTTTGGATTTGTCGTCTACCTGCACAAAACTTGCGGAGGAAACGCGTTCAATGACGGTTCGTGATTTCATGTCAACAATGAGCAGCTCGAGCTTGGCCGTCGACAGATAAATCACGCCGTAGAGATTTTGGGCCATATTGTCCTGCCTTTCTGTACAGCATGGTACGTTAACGTGGATATATGTCTTATTATATCAGGTGTATCGGTGTTTCTATGCATCTCCCCGTAAATTTTTTTCAATTTTCTTTACACACAAGAAAATAGGCCTGCCCGAGGCAGACCCGCAGCTTGGTGAATGCCGGGTGGAGGGCCGGTATTCGGGTGATAGGAGGGGTTTCGGCGGCAAATGCCGACCGAAATCGATGGTGTACACGGTACGGCGGTAACAGCGGATAATCCGCGAGGAGGTGTACCCTGCCGTCCGTTCTCCCTTTTATCGTAGCAGGACGGTGTAAAAGGGGGAATCAGCCCTTTGTAAAAGATACGTAAAGCCGACAGGATGCCTGACGCGTCAGACGGTGACAGGTCAAGGTCGGCGGGGAATTGAAGAATAACGGCGTTTCGGGTATAATCGAAATGACGGCCGCACGGATTGACATTGACAGGAACACGGGCGGAACGGGATTGACACAGATAAAGGAAGATGAAGCATGAAAAATACGGTATATAAAGTTTTGACCATTGCAGGCAGCGACTCGAGCGGCGGCGCCGGCGTACAGGCCGATCTCAAAACGATGATCGCCAACGGCGTTTACGGGATGAGTGCGATTACGGCACTTACTGCGCAAAATACACTCGGCGTTACGGCCGTTCAGGAAGCGACGCCGGCATTTCTCGCGGCGGAAATTGACGCGGTGTTTACGGATATCCGCCCCGATGCCGTCAAAATCGGCATGGTCGCGTCAAGTACGCTCATTGAAACGATCGCGGAGCGCCTGCGTCATTATGACGCGAAACATATCGTTGTCGACCCCGTCATGGTCGCAACAAGCGGGGCAAGACTCATCGCCGAAGACGCTGCGGATACCCTGCAAAAGGAACTCTTTCCGATCGCCGAAGTCATCACGCCGAATCTCCCGGAACTCGAAGTCCTGACGGGAACGAAAATTACGAGCCGTGAGGAAATGGAGCGGGCGGCGTCAACGCTCGCCGCGTCATGTCAGGTCAGCGTGCTCGCCAAAGGCGGTCATTTCGGTGATGACGCGAGTGACCTCCTCGTGTCGCCGGAAGGAAGCTGCTGGTTTGAAGGCAAACGCCTCGCGACGGAAAACACGCACGGCACGGGCTGCACGCTCTCGAGCGCGATCGCGTCAAACCTTGCCAAAGGTTTTGACCTGCGTGAATCGGTCAGCCGCGCGAAAGCGTATTTGACGGGCGCGCTCAAAGACGACATGGATATCGGGCACGGACACGGACCGCTCAACCACGCGTGGGCTTTGCAGGGCGAATT
>CACXCC010000008.1 GCA_902766015.1 uncultured Veillonellaceae bacterium | reverse complement strand
TGACGGTAAGTTTACAGAATTAGTTGGTAACACTAAAACGATTGGTAGCATTAGAGATATTCCTATCTCTGATACTATGTTACAGCTAATTTTATCATTGCGTGATAGCAAGTGTTCCCTTTCTGATTATGTATTTAAGCCCATTCATAAAATAAAATATGACCACCTCAGTTTAAATAGTATACAAAGGGCGTTTCGTCTAATAGCTGACAGAGCAAGTTTAGATAAGTGCTTATCAATACATTGCATAAGACATTACGTTGCTTCTAAGCTCATTACCTCTGGCGTAGATTTGTCCACAGTTCAAGCGATAGGAGGGTGGAAAAGTCCATCTGTACTGTTATCAGTTTACGCTCACAGTAATGAATCAGCTAAAAGAAAAGCACTTGAAAAAACACTATTTTAAAAAGTTGTCTAAAAGTTGTCCACAGAATATCCACAAGTTTAACAAGTTATCCACAATTTTATCCACAGAAATATAGTGATTTTGTTACAAAAACTTAATAAAATCCTTGTATTTTCATAGAATCTGTAAATGTGTCCGAGTGGTCGAAGGTGCTTGACTCGAAATCAAGTGTGGTTAATAGCCACCGTGGGTTCGAATCCCACCCTCTCTGCCATTGAAAAATCAAGGCTTCGCGAGTTGTCGCGGAGCCTTTTTTTGTGTCCGGAAACGGGAAACCGAAAAAAAGCTGCCCGCGAATTGCGAGCAGTGAGAGTAGCTTATATTTTTTGTTTGACGGACGTACACTCCGATGCCGACCGGGGATTTTGTATCACGGGTCAGCGGGGCAGACTGCATTCATAAAGATGTTCGGGGGCGATGTCAATATCGTCATCCCAAACGACGGTGCCGTCTTCTGCTTTTGCGTTCAGAAAGAACGGCAGGCTTTTGAGCTTAGCAAATAAAGGTTTTTCCAGTAGCGGGCGTGCGTTGTAAATGCCTCGCTTTCCGTCAGCGAACGTCAGACGGAGCGTATAATCCGGCGCAGCCGTCGCGGCCGTTACAACCCAGTTCGGCGTTTTCATGGCAATCACCGTTCCTTTCAGCGTAAGGGCTCGATATGAAAGAGAGGTTGTTCGGAGATGGCAAGCTCCCAATTTGCCAGAAGTTCATCGTGGTGAATTTCAACCCATGCGGCGATGAGCCTTTTTTGTTTTCGCGGCATATCGCCTTCGGTCAGTTCTCCCTCCAGATTGAATGTCGCGTAATATCCTTGATAAGAAGCATGGAAATGCGGCGGATTGTGCTCGCCGTTGTTATACATGCGGATAATAATACCGAAAAACATAGAAATTGCAGGCATGGGACACTTCCTTTTTGATTTAATTATAACCGAAATTTGGGAAACCGTCGAGAGGCAGATATACATTCCGATTTTGGGAGAGCATTTTCGTTTGGTACTTTGGGCAGGAATTGTGAGCTGGTTCCGCGAATATGTTCTTGTAAACGGAAATCATTGACGTCACGTCATGGTTAAGGAGGTATATATCATGGATTTTACCGAGGTTGTTCGCGACCGTTATTCGTGCAAGCGCTATAGCGATAAGCCGGTAGCAAAAGAAAAAATCGAGGAGATCCTCGAGGCCGGTCGGCTTGCCCCGACGGCGAAGAATTTGCAGGAACAGCATATTTATGTCGTGCAGAAGCCGGAAGATCTCGCGAAGATCGATGCGCTTACGCCGTGCCGCTACGGCGCGCCGGTTGTTCTCATCGTGGCGTTTGACAAGACGAACGTCTTCACCTATCCGGGCGGCAAGTATGATTCCGGTGTCGAGGATGCGGCGATCGTTGCGACGCATTTGACGCTTGCGGCGAAAAATGCGGGCGTTGACAGCTGCTGGCTCAATTTCTTCGACCCGGATAAGGCGGCGGAGCTCTTTCACCTGCCGGAAAACGAGCAGGTTCTCATGCTTCTCGACCTCGGCTATGCGGCCGAAGGGGCAGGCCCGCTGCTCAATCACGGGAAACGCAAACCGCTTGCAGAAACGGTGACGTATCTCTGATCCGTTGACGTCAGGGGGCACGGCAGCTCCGCGGATTTTGGAGACGGTAAATACATGGATGACGTTTCCGTTTCGTTTGTCCGGATATGGCCTTACCTGTGATAAAAGAGGAAACTTTATGTACACGTTAAAAAATAACAGTTTTATGGGAAAATCTCCGGAGATTGACGCGGAAGCGTTTGTCGCGCCGGGGGCAGTCGTTCTCGGCGACGTCAAAATCGGGAAATATGCGAGCATTTGGCCGGGGGCGGTGCTGCGCGGTGACGTCAGTTTCATCGAAATCGGGGACTACAGCAACGTGCAGGATATTGCCTGCATCCATGTTGACACGGGCGGGCCGTGTGTCATCGGGCGTTTCGTCACGATCGGCCACGGCGCCGTCGTCCACGCCTGCGAAATCGGGGACAACGTCCTCATCGGGATGAACGCGACCGTGCTTTCGGGGGCAAAAATCGGCAGCGGATCGCTCATCGCGGCCGGCGCCGTTGTCCTCGAAAACGCCGTCATTCCGCCGAATTCGCTCGTCGCGGGCGTCCCGGCAAAAGTCAAGAAAACGATCGACCGCACGGCGATGCTCCACGACCGTGCCGTCAAATACAAGACGCTCTGGTCTGTCGGCTACGGCGTCGCGCCGGATCTCGGCGGCGAACGTTATGTGCCGTCACTCAATACAGACGAAGATTGACTGAAAAAACCCTGCAATGTTGCAGGTTTTTTCAATGAGAATTCGTGAAAAGTTTCAATTTTATTTGCAATAAATACGAAAAACGGCGAAAGTTTATATTCCATTTTAAACTTTTCCGGAGTTGACGTCATATTCCGTTCATATTTTGTTAATCAGCCGCTGCATATCATCCGGTACCGGCGCCGTGAGTGTCAAAGTTTCGCCCGTGACGGGATGTTCGCAGCGTAAACTCCGCGCGTGCAGGGCCTGACGGGATATTTTGTCGGTTTTGCCGCCGTAGAGCGTGTCGCCGAGGAGCGGATGGCCGAGATGGGCGCAGTGGACGCGGATCTGGTGCGTGCGTCCCGTGATCAGATGAAAGCGGACGAGGGAGTAGTCGGGATATGTCCGGATCGTCGCGTACTTCGTCTGTGCGGGTTTTCCGTCCGGTGTGACATGGAACTGAGAGTGTCCCGCGGGATCGCGGCCGATCGGCGCGTCAATGAGGCCTGTTTCCGGTGTCAATCGCCCGGACACGAGTGCGAGGTATTCGCGGTAGATGCAGTCGTGGCTTCGCGTCAAGAGGTATTGTCCCTGCGCCGTTTTCGCGATGAGGACGATACCTGTCGTGTCGCGGTCGATGCGGTAAACGGGATGGATGCCGGCGTTTTGATTCGTTCTTTTATAATATCCCGCGACGGCATTGACGAGCGTTTGACGCGTTTCGTACCCTGTCGGGTGGATGAGCATGCCGGGCGGCTTGTCGACGGCGAGGAGATATTTATCTTCGTAAATGACAGTCAGCGGGATGCCTGCGGGGATGATCGGCGTTTCTTCGCGCCAGCGGCAGGTAATGACGTCACCGGTTTTTAAACCGGCGTTGGCATTGCGGAGCGGTTCGCCGTTGCGGAGGATTTCGCCGTTCCATTTGAGGTGTTTGCGAAATGATGCGGACATCTGCGCATGTTTCTGCAGGAAGGTTTTGAGTTTGCGTCCCTCGGCTGAGGCCGGGACGATGTAGGTCTGTTCCATGGGATCGGTCCTTTCGTGATAGGGATATTGTATCACAAATTCGGAACGGGGCTCACGTCAATCGTCAAGGATTGCCGCCGGATTTTGACACGGTTTTTTCCCTGCGTTACAATAATAGCAGAACGGAACGGAGCGGGGAGAACCGCGCCGGAAACGGTATTTTGACATCAGTGGGATGATAGCATGGATAAGCATTTTGACATCAATGAAAAGGGCTACAGCGTCCGCTGCCGCATTATCGCGAGCAAGGATGCGCGCGAGTATAAACGTGTCGTGATCTGCACGCACGGGTTCGGCAGTGACAAGGATAAGGGGAATATTATTCATTTTGCGGAGAAGGAGACGGCGAAGTACAAGAATGACGCGGTGATCGCATTTGACTGGCCGTGTCACGGGCAGGATGCGCGCAAAAAGCTCGTGCTCGATGAGTGCACGGAGTATTTGACGTTTGTCGTGAATTACGCAAAGAATGTATTAAAGGCGCAGGAGATTAATATTTATTCGGTCAGTTTCGGTGCGTATCTGACGCTCCGGTATATGGCGGAGGTCGGCAATCCGTTTCACCGCGTTGCGCTGCGCTGCCCCGGGATCCGGATGTATGATTTGATGAAAAAGAATGTGTCGGAGGATGATCTCGGCAAGCTCGCAAAGGGCAAGGATGTGATGATCGGCTTTTCGCGCAAGATGAAGATTGATCAGAAGCTTCTCGACGGGTTGAAGGCGAGCGATATCCGCAAGTATGAGTATTTTGACTGGGCGGATGATATGCTGATTCTGCACGGGACGAAGGATACGACGGTGCCGATTGAGGATTCGCGGGCGTTTGCGGAGAATAATGTGATTGAGTTTATTCCGGTTGAGAATGCGGATCATCCGTTCCGCGATCCGAAGTGTATGGATTTTGCGATTCATACGATTATCGAGTTTTTTGCACCGTGAATGTTCGAATGTAAAGACCATCCGGCAGGAGGGGCGCTGATACTCCTTTTATACCGCAGACTGTCGATTATCAGGAAAGTCCGGCGGGAGAGGTTCTGCAGCTCCTTTCATGCTGCAGGCTAAAAGAAATTTTCTTTCGCTTAATTTGGTCGCCCTGAATCAAACCGCTGCGCTTAAACAATTCAGGGCTCCGTGCGAAAGAAAATTTCTTTCTTGACGCCTGCTTACGCAAAGTCAGTCGCCGCAGAACCTCTCCCGCCTCACGGTTTTGAGTGATGAAAGGGAAACATGGGAGGAGTCGCATCAGCGCCCCTCCTGCCTCACGGTTTTAGGATCGTTAACTACGATGACAATAAGAAAGGAAGATAGGTATGAATCCGATGTTGGGCAGGGCGGCACGGTGTTTGCTGGAGGGCGATTACCGCGGGTATTTGGAGGCGCTGGCGAAGATTACGCCGGAGGAGTTTGAGGAGTATAAGAGTCAGCTGCGGCCGCGCGATAATGTGGAGTACACCGCGATTAATGATATTTATATGAAGGAGTATAACGAAAAGTATCCGCGCGGGATTCTCGGCGCGGATGTGGAGAAGTGATATGGGGAAGCTGTTTATTGCGATCGGCGTGCTGCTCGTGCTGGTCGGTGTGATTGTCGAAGTCGGCGGGCGTTTTCTGCCGTTCGGCAGTCTGCCCGGGGATATTCATATCACGGGTGAGCACGGCAGTTTTTCGTTCCCGATTGTCAGTTGCATTGTGATCAGCATCATTTTGAGTGTGCTGCTGAATTTGTTTCACCGGTGAGGTTTTGTCCGCCCGTTCCGTGATGATTTCCGGAGCGGGCGTTTTTTGATGTCAAATGACGCGTCAAATTTTGCGGCAGAAGCTGTATCTTACCTCGGCAGCAACGTCTCATCCTCCAAAAAATCCAGCAGCTTTAAATGATGCACGCCGTTTTCGTCTTGCGTGATCGGGTCCATGGAAATGACGTATTTCGGGTAAGCGTCGCGGATGGCGGCGTAGGCTCCGAACTCACGCTCACGGGTCTTTTCGCTCTCCATGAGATAGGTCGCCTGGATATAGAACCGTTTTTGATTCTTTTCGACGACGAAATCGATCTCGCCCTTTTGCGTCTTGCCGATATAAATGTGGTAGCCGCGGGCGGCGAGTTCGTTGTAGATGATCGTCTCGACGATGAAGTTGTATTCGTCTTTCACGCGGTTTTTCTTCATATGGAAAAATCCGAGGTCGCAGACGTAGAGCTTGGCATCGTAAGCAAGCACTTTACTGCCGCGGATGTCGTAGCGTTCGACCCGATCCACGACGCAGGCATCAAGAATAGCTTTCAGATAATCATTGACAATCGGCGCCGAGATTTTGAGCGCCTGACTGGTCAGTACGCCGGCGATGCGATTGCCGGAAAACTGCGTTGACGTATTGGCGATCACGTACGTCAGGATTTTTTCCAGAATGATCGGCGACTTGATTTCATTACGCAGGATGATATCTTTCAGAACGATCGAATCGTAGAGATTCGAGAGGATAAACGTCCGTTCCTCCGCACCGGAAACGGACCAGACAAGCGGGAAACCGCCCCACTGAATGTACTCGTCAAGCAGATCCTGCGGAGGCATAGCAGTTCCGTTTTCCGCAAGGAGTTCTTTGACCTCGTGAAACGTAAACGGCATGATCCGAAACGAGAGCGTTCGCCCGCCGAGATGCGAGGAAAGTTCACCGGAGAGTAGTTTCGATGTCGATCCCGTGAGGAAAATGCTGACGTTATGACCGGCACGAAGCGAGTTAATGACAAGCTCAAAGTCCGTAACATTCTGGATTTCATCGAAAAAGAGATAGTATTTCGCGTCATCCCGAATGCGTTCTTCGATGTAATCGTTCAACGCATCAGGCTGCATCAGCTTGCGGTAACGATACAGTTCAAAATTGATGACAAGAATATGATCCTGCGTGACGCCCTTTGCCCGGATTTCGTCAATGATCTGCCGCATCAGCGTTGATTTCCCGCAGCGACGGATACCCGTAATGACCTTGACGAGTTCCGAGTCATAAAAGGGACGGATACGGCGGAGATAAAGTTCGCGGATTACCATAGTTTTTCACCTCTCATACCATAATTATATCATTACGGTTTTTGCAAAACCAGAAAAACCATAATGAAATTTTTACAGTTTTTGTAAAATCAGTAAAACTGTAATGATATCATTATGGTTTTAAAGCCTCATATTGAAAAAACCGGTACTTAGCCACGTTTTTGTCCATATTCCCTCATGGTCAACAACCGAAAATCGTCGAAATGAATAAAACGCCGCCCGTTCCGTGTCAATAATACGGAGCGGGCGTTTTTTGATGTCAAATGACGCGTCAAATTTTGCGGTAAAGTCTCCGGTATTCGCGCGGGGAGAGGCCGGCGATACGGGAGAAGATTTTGTGAAAGTAACTCGGGCTGTTGAACCCGACAGAGATCGCGATATCGGTGATACTGCGCGGCGTGTCGATGAGCTGGGACTGGGCTTCGCCGATGCGGCGGCGCAGGATGTATTGGACGGGGGAATGGCCGTAAATGCGTTTAAAGAGATGCGAAACGTACCACGTGCTGACGTGAAAATGCTCGGCGAGTTCGTCGAGGGAGAGCGGCTCCGTGAAATGTTCGTCAATATAATCATGTACGCTGTAGGCGAGCTCGTTTTCGGGGTCGCCGTTTTGGATGGTGCCCTGTTTGTCAACGATGCGTCGGACTGTGACGAGGAATGCGCGCAGCAGGTAGTTGGCGATTTCCATTTTCGTTTCGTCGGGGTTGACGGCAAGCTCGTTCATGGACTGCAGGAAATGACGGATCGTGTCAAAATGTTCGCCGGTCTTGACCAGAGGGAGATGCCCTTTCGGGAGCAGCGTATTTTCCGGCAGGTCGGTGAATTTGACTTTTGTCGCCGCGCAGCTGTAGATTTCGAGATGCTGGTTGGCGGACGGTTCCTCGTCGTGCAGGACGTTACGGTTCATGATGAGGAGATCGCCTGCTTCGGTATAAGTTTAGTGCAGGAAGTCTGAAAACCCTGATGTATCAAGGGATTGACGGCTTTTGGACTTCCTCAAAGTAACAAAACAGTAACACATCTAAGCTCAGCCCTCAAAATGAGC
>CACXCC010000007.1 GCA_902766015.1 uncultured Veillonellaceae bacterium | reverse complement strand
CATGGTAGAAATGGCTGTTAAAGGTTCAGAAGGAACTATCAATTTGAGTATATTTTTTGTGACAACTATCTTGACAACTACCGGAAGCCTTCGATTTGGTCGTGTGGAGCGATTACGCATTTTCCCGCCTTTTCATAGACAATGCCAAAAATGACACATCGTCCTCGATGTCAAGGTATATGAGAGCTTCCGCTCGGCTTGCCCGTTGTTTATGGGAACTGAGCAAGTCTGGGAAAATCCACATAGACGAAATATATCGTCAGATGGCATTCGGCAATCAAACGGACAAGGAATTCGCCATCAACGGGCAAACATGGAGGAGATACGTTACCTCCAAGCGTATCCTCCACCCGATACTGCCAAAGACTGCGTTGCAAGAAATCATAGCGCCTGGATTTATCGAACACTTACGACCAGAGCGGCGATTTGACCAAACCCTTTATTTCACCATGCGAAACTGAATAGCCAAATAAACTTACCCTATTAACGATTGCCCATACTCGCTTAACGATACCTCAAGCAATCGTTAATAGGGTATTCATCGTTAAGAGGGTATGCACCACAGCCGTTCCGCCGCCACCGACTTCCGGGCAAAACAAAAGGCTGCCGAATGGCAGCCATCGTCCTAAAGCCCGTATACCAAGCGGTTTCAAACCTGTTGACTTATCGTTGCATTGTATCATTCTGGAGGGTAAGACATCCGCCGTATCGCGTTTCTCATCGGCCATCATCATACATATAACAACGTTGACGGTACGGATTATCAGGTCCTCATCGAGGCGGATTTTCTCGTCAATGCTTATGAGGACGATCTCTCCCCAAAGGCTGTGACGCATTTTCGCGACCGGTATTTCCGAACAAAGGCCGGTACGGAGTTCCTGAACACGATTTACAGCCTGACGGAAGCATAACGGTTATTCGGCGTCAGAAACTGACACAAAAAAACGGAGATACTCCGGGTCCGAGCGGACTGCGGGTATCTCCGTTTTTGTTGTCTGATTATACTTTCGGGGAAGCATCGGCACTGCCGTCCCTGATGATGGAAAGCAGATCGGCCGGGGAAGGAACGGCGGCTTCGGGGACGGTTTCCGTTGCCATCTCCGCGGACGAGTCGGTTGATGCATCGTTCTGGTCGTCTTTTGACACTTCCGGAGCCAGCATGACTTTTTCCGGGATGATGATCGGCTCGACATTTTCCGGATAGGTATACGTACCCGTCATTTTGAGGGTCATGCCGGCAAAGAACGAACGGAACATCTTCGCGCGTGCCGGTGTCAGAGGATCTTCTGTGCTTTCCTCGCTCATGGCGTCTATCGAGGCGTCCATCGTATATTGGAGGAGATTCGTCAGATCGACGCTGACGGACTGAGGCAGGTTCGTATGATTGTCAGCCGTCATTTCGTAGGACAGGTCGATCATGTTTTCGCCGTACTGTTTGATCTGTTTCAGAGACTTTTCGATCTCCTCTTTCGACTGTTTGCCGGGATTTTCGAGCAGTTCCTGCGTCTGGGCTTTGGCGATGAGATCGCCGAGCGTTTTGCCGTCGAGCGTTACGAGGAACGTGCGGTTATCGCGCGTTTTGTCCAGCAGGCGTACTTCTTTGACGCAGGGCATCATTTGTTCAAGCGTGCCATAGGCGGCAGTCGGATCGGCCGTGAGAATCGGTGCCGTGCTCGTGATTTTCTTCCATTCGTTATCGCGGCTGAAGTACAATGTCGTCTTGTCGCGCGTCGAAACGAGGTAGAACGGATAGTTCTGTGCCTGCGGTGCGCCCATGATCGTCATGAAGCTGACGTTCATCGTGCCCTGAGCGACGAGCGGTTTTGTCGTGTAATTCGTGTCAAGATGCGATTTGACCTGAAAAAACGGTCCCGTCAGGTCGATATCCTGCGCGAACGTGCCGCCCGCCTGATGATCGGCGACCATCATGACGGCGATGAAATCCTGACGTGCGTCATCAAGATCCGCCTGGCTCGGCGTGTCAACGATGTCTTCCGTTTTCTCCGTTTCTTTTGCGGTTTCCGGTTTTATGGCATCGGTGTTTTTCGTCGTTGCGTCACCGGCGGCGGCTTTTTCCTCCGGTTTGGCGGTTTCCGCCGTGATCGGGTTATCGGCAGCCGGTTTCGGTTCTGTTACGGCAGCGTTGACGTCAGATGGCGGCTGTTCTGCCGATTGTTTGACATCAGCGGTATCGGTGTCGACGGTATTAACGTCAGAAGACGGTTTGACAGCGTCAGATGGCTGTTCTGCCGCTTTGACGTCAGCCGTCGTTTCCGGTGCAGACGATTCTTCTGCCGGTTTGACGTCAGCGACAGGCTGATCGGCATCCGTTTTGACGTCGGACGTTTTTTCGGCCGGCGCTGCCGTTTCGGCGTTTGCAGCCGTGTCATTGTCATGTTTTGTCATTTCCGGTTTTTCGGCCGTGTCCGTACTGCCTTTTGCCGCGGCCGTAATTTCCGCATTGATGTCAGGCTCCGCGGTTATCGTTGACGCAACGGCGGATGTACCGTCAGCTGTCGTTTCCGCGGCCTCTGCGGACGTCGGCAGAACGAGCAGGGCAAGGCTCAAAAGAACGCAGATCAGGGAAAACCAGTATCCGTTATGCTTCATATTGCGGCGGCGCGTTATCGATCTACGTTTATAGGGCGCCGCCTTCACCCCCTTTTTATGTCAAAAGCACTATCTGTTTTCTTAATTCGCCGTGATTCGGGAAATTTCCTGCCGCAAAAAAGCCGCCCGCAAGTCTTTAGACCTTGAGGCGGCATTTCGTTCAGACATATTTCCAAATCACGGCAATCGTCGCGAGAATGATCGGCGTCACGATGAAAACGTAATCGATGGGATCGGTATGCTGTTTCATGTCAAAATCCTTTCGGGGCGTCAAATTGATGCGGCGAAATGTTTCTGCCGTTATCCTAACAACGGTTTCTGGATTTTCCCTGATAAGTTTATCGGCGGAAGGAAAAATTTTCACAGGCGTTTTTCTTGTGTCAAAAGCCCAATACCGTATGTTCGCCGAAACGTTCAGTTTCCGCAGAGAAAATGGTATAATATAAAGCAAAACAGACAACGAAGGGAAGTGCTTTTATGGCAATACTCGCAGCTTTTGCTGTACCGCATCCGCCGATTATCCTGCCGGAAATTGGTAAAGGTGAGGAAACGAAGATTCAAAAGACCATTGACGCGTACCGTCAGGTCATGAAGGAGGCGGCCGAACTCCGCCCCGATACGGTCGTCATTTCAAGCCCGCATGCGCAGGGCTATGCCGATTATTTCCAGATCGCGCCGGGGAAAACCGCACACGGCGACTTCGGGGCGTTCCGCGCGCCGAAAGTGACGATTGACGTCAATTACGACGAAGAACTCGTGCAGGAGATTGCATCCGTCTGCGAAAAACGGGACATCCCGGCCGGGACATTCGGCGAGGGGAAGGCAGAACTCGATCACGGGACGATGATCCCACTCTATTTCCTGCGTCAATTCCTGCCGCTCGATCAGGTACGTGTCGTACGTCTGGGTCTTTCGGGGCTTACGCCGATCACGCATTACCGTCTCGGCCAGGCGATTGCCGACGCCGCGGAAAAACTCGGACGCCGTGTCGTTTACATCGCGAGCGGCGATTTATCGCATAAACTTACCAAGGAAGGACCGTACGGCTTTGCCAAAGAAGGGCCGGAGTTTGACCGTCTCTGCACGGACTGTCTCGCGAAGACGGATTTTCTGACGCTCCTCGAGGCCAATCAGGAATTCTGCTACCGCGCCGCCGAATGCGGCCTGCGCTCGTTCTGGATTATGGCGGGCGCGCTCGACCGCAAGGCACTTGACGCGAAACTGCTTTCGTATGAAGGTCCGTTCGGTGTCGGCTACGGCGTCGTTTCGTTCCATGTCAAAGGTGACGATCCCGCACGCAATCTCGGCGATCAGCTCGCGGCCAAACAAACGGCGGAAATGGAGAAAATCCGCGCGGCCGAGGATCCGATCGTCCGTCTCGCGCGCTATACGGTGGAAACGTACGTGACGACGCAGGAACCTGTTTCGGTCATTCCGTCCGACGTTCCGCCCGAACTTCTCACGCAGCGTGCCGGCGCATTCGTTTCTCTGCACGAAAACGGAAGACTGCGCGGCTGTATCGGTTCGATCGGACCGGCGCAGCGCAGTCTCGCCGAGGAAATCCTGCACAACGCCGTTTCGGCCGCGTCGCGCGATCCGCGTTTCGATCCCGTTTCGAAGGAAGAATTGCCGCATATCGTGTACAGCGTCGATGTGCTCGGCCCGCTGACGCCGGTTCATGACGTCAAAAAACTTGACGCGAAAAAATACGGCGTTCTCGTCAAGAGCCGCTATGACGATCGCCGCGGCCTGCTCCTGCCGAATCTTGACGGTGTTGACACGCCGGATCAGCAGATCGCCATCGCACGCAGCAAGGGCGATATCCGCCCCGATGAACCGGTCGAACTCTGGAAGTTCGAGGTGGTGAGACACCATTGAGCGGCGAAAAACGCGTCACGTGCGGACTTTGTCCGCATCACTGCCGTCTTACGCCGGAAGAACGCGGATTTTGCCGCGTGCGCCGCAATGAGGACGGTGTCATCAAGAGCACGGGGTACGGGGCATTGACGTCACTGGCGCTCGATCCGATCGAAAAAAAACCGCTCTGCCGGTTTTTCCCGGGCTCCGAAATCCTTTCGGCCGGCAGCTACGGCTGCAATATGCGCTGTCCGTTCTGTCAAAACTACGAAATTTCGCAGGAAGGGGAGCAATATGTGCGGCTGCGTCTCATGCCGGAAGAACTCGTCGATATCGCCGAGCGCTATCATAAAGTCGGGCGGAATATCGGTTTGGCGTTTACGTATAATGAACCGCTGTTAAATGTCGAGTACATCCGCGACTGCGCCGAACTTTTGCGGCTGCGCGACATGAAAACGGTCGTTGTCACGAACGGGCTCATTAATCCGGAACCGTGGAAAAAGCTGCTGCCGTATCTTGACGCGGCAAATATTGACCTCAAAGGGTTTACGGATGAATATTACCGTTGGCTCGGCGGCGATCTTGAAACGGTTAAAACGGCGATTGCCATGGCCGTTAAAGCCGGCTGTCATGTTGAGTTGACGACGCTTGTTGTGCCGGGGAAAAATGACGGTGAGGACGATATGGAGCGGGAGGCCGCGTGGATCGCGTCGCTGTCGCCGGAGATTCCGCTGCATATTTCGCGGTATTTTCCGCGGTGGAAGTGTGAGATTGCGGCGACGCCGGTGGAGACGATTGAGAGGCTCCGGAAAATTGCAGAACGGCATTTGCATTATGTTTATAAGGGGAACTGTTGACATATCCCGGCGGGACAAGATAAGATTTTCGGAAAGGTGATTTTCATGTACAACGCAAAAGAAACGCGTTATGATGCGATGACATATGAGCCGAGCGGGAAAAGCGGTTTGCGTCTGCCGCGGATTGCGCTCGGGCTTTGGCATAATTTCGGTGACACGTCACCGTACAGGCGTATGGTTGAACTTTGTCAGACTGCATTTGACAACGGCATCACGTACTTTGACCTTGCGAACAACTATGGGCCCGAATACGGCAGTGCCGAGCGGAATTTCGGGCGGATTTTCCGTGAAAATTTCCGGCCGTACCGCGATGAAATTCTCGTTGCGACGAAAGCCGGCTACGATATGTGGCCGGGGCCTTACGGCAACTGGGGGAGCCGGAAATATCTGCTCGCGAGCCTCGATCAGAGTTTAAAACGGCTCGGACTCGATTATGTCGATATTTACTATCATCACCGTATGGATCCGAATACGCCGCTCGAAGAAACGATGGGGGCGCTCGCGCAGGCCGTGCGGAGCGGCAAGGCGCTTTATGCGGGACTTTCGAACTACGACGGTCCGACGATGGCCAAGGCCGCGTCAATTCTTGACGAACTCCACTGCCCGTTTGTCGTCAATCAGAATCGTTACTCGATCTTTGACCGAACGATCGAACGCAACGGACTCAAAGCCGAAGCCGCGCGCCTCGGCAAGGGGATTGTCGCGTTCAGTCCGCTTTGTCAGGGGCTTTTGACGGAAAAATATCTGCACGGTATCCCCGCCGACAGCCGCATCCGTACGGACGGGCGGTTCCTCAATGAGAAGTCTTTGACACCCGAAAAACTGCAGGCAATCCGCTCATTGCATGACCTCGCCGTTTCGCGCGGACAGGATCTTGCGGAGATGGCGCTCGCGTGGGATCTGAAGGATCATGACGTCACGTGCGTTCTGATCGGCGCGTCGCGGCCGGAGCAGATTCTCGATAATATTCAGGCGCTCTCGAATACGACGTTCTCTGATGATGAGCTCGCACGCATTGACGCGATTTCGATGATGCCGGGAGTACAGGGACTCAAACGCTGAAACCGGGAATGACATTGCGTTTGACCTGACGGGACGGAGGCGCGTTTTCTGCCGGAAGTTTTCGGTTTCCGGCAAGAGGGCGATCCGTCTTCCTTCCAACACTGTCGGCTAAACGTCAGACGGTTTCCCTTAATTAAGTCGCCCCGTTGTTAAACGCGCTTCGCTTGAACGACACAACGGGGCTCCATGGGAAACCGTCTGCCGTTCTTAACGCCTTTTGCAGCAAGTCAGTCAGACGGATCGCCCTCTTGCCTGAGACCATTTTGTCTGCGGAAATCGCGCCTCCGTCCCTTGCGTGTCTTTTTTCAGGATGACAGCCCGATTGCCGTGATCCGTTGCGTTACGGTAAAATCCGTGCCGTTGTCCCATTTTTAACCGTAACGTGAGGCAGCAGGCGGGACGATTCGACTGACTTTGCGTCGCAGGCGTTAAGAACGTCATCCGGTTTCACAAGGAGCCGTGTATTGTTTAAGCGCAGCGGTTTGATACACGGCGACTATATTCAGTGAAACCGGATGACGTTTAGCCTGCAGCATGAAAGGAGAAGCGTCCCGCCTGCTGCCGTCTCGTTTCCGTAACATTAATACACGCATTCATATACGCACCTGTAGCACAAATTCGTGCAGCGGGTGCTTTTCTGTTGTATAATTGTTGCATAGTGTAAATTTAGAAGAGAGTAGGGAAGCCTATG
>CACXCC010000006.1 GCA_902766015.1 uncultured Veillonellaceae bacterium | reverse complement strand
TGATTTCTCCAAAACCATTTTACCATGAAGCTTCACTATGGATTTTTATTTTTTGATTAACTGTTCAAGTTCATTTTACAACTGACCCTTTTTCTGTATTTGCAATATTTCCGTATGGGCTACGATAAAGCAATGCAGGAGTTCCGTGAAAAACGTCCGGGATTTTTTCCGACGTAATGATATTATCGAGGTTTTTCTTATCGCTTAGATCGTAATTTGCATATTTCCCATCCCGGTTAATGTAGTCGATATGTTCGACAGCCCGAACCTTTTTCTGGTCCGCTTTGGTGTCGCTTTTCAACGTAAAGTGATACAGTGCCACAGATATTTTCACCACCTTGTATAGATTGGAAAGCCAACCGCAGGTTCAGCGAGCGGAGTCGAGTGACAGTCATCCCGTCGGCTGTAAGCCGCGTCGTTTCTGGGGTTGGAGTGTTTCAGCTTGCTGAAATACTAAGTGAGCTTCTATTCAAATTCTATCATATGAGCTACTTGTAGAGGTGAGTCGTTCGTGGGTCGTATCTGAGTCGTTCGTGAGTACTTCAAAAAGGAAATTGAGTGTTGATTGCGTAAGACAAAATACGATACAATATATTTGTATGAACTGTACAAGGAGGTTCCTATGGCTGGTACCGATGCGGATAAAATACTTGACCGTGAATTCGATAAGGCGATTCCTTATTTCGTTTCGTACGCGATTGCACGCGATGAGAAATTCTACAAAAGAGTGATCGATGCCATCGAAGTTGACAAGAAAAATTACCGCAAAAAATTGTTAGAGAAAAGAAAGATATACGAAGAAACTCGTTTTTCTTTTGCCATGTCAGAAGCAACGGCATTACGGACTTATAAACTCTACTGTATGTTGTGTATCTCCGGCTTCGATAGACTATCCCCAATTTTGTGGAAGAAATTTCCGAAGTATCGTCTGGCAATCGAGCAAAAAAAATTAAATGAAACTCCGCCATCGTCTTTTTTTATGGATCGCATGGACGCTGGAATTTTCGAACTATCCGCTAACTTCTCTGTTTACATTTTCATGATCCAGGATTACTGCAAACGAATGCAGATGCAAGAAGCTTCAGTTGAAATTGGCGAACCGGATAAGCAACTTCACTTTGCCATCAGTTACGCGGTCTTTGTTTTTTCATCGGTAAAAGAGGATGAACGATCTCAAAAGGTAGATGCATTGGAACAATTTTACCGTAAAAAGCTGACGGATCTTAAATTGCGTGGCACATTCCGGGATTATATTTCCGTAAACGAAGAACTTCTTCTCGGATCAGTAATCAGTCCATTAACATCTATGAATCGAATTATGGAATACCGGTATACGGATGATGATTATACCGCGGTCGCTCATCGCATGTTTCTTGTTCTTCAAACGAGAGACAGTACGAAAAAAATTCAAGAAAAAGATACCCGAAGTCTGTCAGATAAAATGAATGATCATTTAAACACACCACTTGTCGATGATTCGGGCATATATTCCGAGGATATAAAATTTTTTCTGCTTGCCTATACGATAGCAAAAGTCAATTCGCTATCTCGTACTGAAATGTTGGACGATTACATTGCATCGATCGATACAACTTCAAAAGATGACTTTGTAAGTCGTGAACAGTACAACAGCGAAAAACGAGAGCATGAAAACACCCGCCGCCAACTCGATCGTAAGCAGCGCGACATTAACGAAATGCAAATGAAGATCGACAAGTATCGTCAAAAAAATTCAGAACTCCATGATAAGATTCATGAACTTGAAAAAAGTTTGAAAGAGTATCAGAAACTTGTCGATACATACAATGACGATGAAAACCATGAATATACCGATGAACCCCGAGTGGTCGGAATACTCAACCCAAGTCGACGATGTAATGGATCCAAGGATTTAGACCAGCGGTAAAACTTTTAAGAGTGTGATACAGTACCAAGTAACACAAACGGGAGGAAAGATCATGCCCAAGAAAAAGTACACTGCCGAGTTTAAAACGAAAATCGACCTGTCCGCCCTCGACGGTTCCAAAGAAATCAAAGAGATCAGTTCTGAGAATAATCTCAATCCGAACATGCTCCGAAAATGAGAGTAGGTTTTCTGGCCATCAAAGAGAAGATTATCGAGCAAAACGGACATACACAGGGTATTGCAGAGAAATAATTAGAAGTGCTGGTTAGTAAAGTTTTGCCGGAAGGTAACAGGAAGTATTATTTGAAAATGCAATAAAGCAATTGCGGTTATGATTCATGGTATAAATGTATTGATTTTTGTGTACAAGAAGGCTTAATTCGTGCTATAATAAAAATACTAAAGGTAAAATTTTTACATAAATGAATAAATTGAAAGGAGGGAAATAGCAATTTTGAAGGAATTCGGAGATAATCTGAAGCTGTATCGCGAACGTGCAGGTATAAGCCGAAAGAAGATGTGTGATGATTTTAAGATGTCATTACCTACGCTTGGACAATACGAGCGTGGCGGACGCGAACCTGACTTGTCACGACTTCGTGATATTGCTGCATACCTACATGTTTCTATTGACCAATTGCTAGGGTATGATCCAGAGAAAGTATCTAGTACGGATCATTACGTGCAACAACTGCAGTTATATGGATGTATTGTGGATTGCAACAATGATACAATAACAGTTGACTACCATCAGGATCACGTGCAATTTACGATTGCTTTTTCTGCAGCAGATTTTCTTGCAAAGATGCGACGCATCGATCAACACGCACGAAGTTCTACCAAAATATTGGTGGATTTGCAATTTCAGAATGAAGTAATGCGAGAATTAGCATTACTTGCTTTAAAGAAAGACTAAGACCAATCCCAATAATAAAAACTATTTATACCTCGTGAAGGCAACTAAAAATCAAGCCAAATCAACCGTTGCGGGAAGCAGCGCAGACAAAAAGAGGTATATGATTTATGTGGATTGAAAAAAGAAAAAACTCTAAAGGCATCCGATACGTTTATTCTGACCGATTCAAGGATATTAAAACAGGGAAAATGATACGGGTATCCGTGACTTTAAACAGTCAGAGTGCAAAAGCACGTAAACAAGCGGAGCGACTTCTGCAGCAGAAGAAAATGCAAGCAGAAGTACCGTTGGTTTCAGTTGTTGATACAATGACAGGAATAACACTTGAAGAGGTAGCACAAGAATGGGTGACTTACACGGAACCAATTGTTAAATCAAGCACAATGGCAGTACAGCGCAGACGTATTAAGAGAATATTCACTATTCTGCAGCCGTCACTGCCCGTGGCAGATATGACAGTTGCACATTTTGAAGCTGTCGGGCGTCGATTACACTATACGAGTGGATTGTCTTATACGTACACACGTGGTGTGATCAGTACATTATATGCTGTAATGCGATATGCGAAACGAAAGGGGTATACGACAGAGGATTTTTCATCTTATAAGTTAATTCCGCGGCCGCTTACTCCGAAGGAACTTGAGCGGAAAAAGACGAAGTTTCTGGAACCATCAGAACTAAAAGAAGTACTATCACAACTTTGGTCAATGAATTCACGTATAGCAATGGCAATGGAGTTCTTATCACTTACCGGGCTTCGTTGCGGAGAACTCCTAGCGCTCCGTGAATGCGACTATAACGCCAGGAAAAAGACAATCACAGTATCTGGTACCATATCCGGCGGCGAACGCACAACACCGAAAAATGTTTATTCTTACCGCACTATTGACTTGTCAAAGCGTGCAGTTGACATTATAAAACGCCTGATGTTACAGAATAAACAAGCAACAACATGGGGGAAAACGTACGTGGATAATGGATATATCTTTACAACACATACAGGAAGACCGTTATCGATAAATGGTATCAACAGACTTCTTGAGCGCGTCAAAATTCCCGGTAAAAAAGTGAGTACGCACGTATTTCGTCACACGCATATTTCTATGTTGATAGAGGCAGGAATACCGCTTCGAGCTGTTATGCAACGGGTGGGACACAACCGTCCGGAAACAACTCTGTCTATTTATACACATGTGACTGCGGCAATGTCTGAAGAAATGAAGAAAAAACTTGAACATTTACCCGTATGATCAGCCCATTTTTGCCCATTTTCTCAGAAACGCCTCCGGGATTGCAGGCGGGGCGCGGGTATGTTAGAATAAGAGAGTATCTATTTAAGGAGGCTGTTATGGAGAAACGTTCAAGATCGGGCCGACATGCCCGGACGGGACAAACACCGGATAATCAACGGAAACGAGGCAGTACGGGGCGTCGCGTACTCATCGGTATCGCTATCATTATCGCCGTTATGATTCTCGGCGTCGGCTGCGGCTTTTTAACGGCCAGCATGAATACAAAGTCGGATCTTGCCGATGACATTCGTCCGCCCGCGTCTTCGCAGATTTATGACATCAACGGCAACGAAATCGCCAATGTACATGCCGACGAAAACCGTATGCCGGTCAAATTGTCGCAGGTTCCGCAGAATCTGCAGGATGCTTTTGTGGCGGTCGAGGATAACCGTTTCTACGATCATATGGGCGTAGATCCGCGCGGTATTGCACGTGCGGTTTGGGCGAATATCCGCGGACGTACGGTTTCGGAAGGCGGCTCGACGATTACGCAGCAGCTTGCGAAAAATGCGTATTTGACGCAGGATCGTACGCTGAAACGTAAAGTGCAGGAAGTTTTCCTTGCCCTGCAGCTCGAACGTCAGTATACGAAGCAGGAAATTCTTGAAATGTACCTGAACCAGATCTATTTCGGTCAGGGTGCTTACGGCGTACAGGCGGCGGCTCGTACGTATTTCGGCAAAAACGTCGAAGATCTCGATCTCAACGAATGCGCAATTCTTGCCGGCATTCCGAAGAGCCCGAATTATTATTCCCCGATGAACAATCTCAAGGCCTCGAACGAACGTAAAGGCGTTGTTCTCGATCAGATGGTCAAATACGGCTATATCGACAGTGCCACGGCGGCAAAATGGAAGCCGATTGAACCGACTATTGTCAAACCGGCCAAGAAAAAGGACACGGAGCCGGCTTCATACTTTATCGATTACGTCACACAGCTGTTGATTGACAAATACGGCGCGGATGCGGTCTATAAAGACGGCATGAAGATTTACACGACGCTTGACCCGGATATGCAGGCCGCGGCGGAAGAAGCGATTCAGGAATTACCGGTCGGACGTACGGATGATAACGGCATCAAACAGCCGCAGGGCGCAATCGTCGCGATTGATCCGCATACGGGGTATATCAAGGCAATGGTCGGCGGACGCGGCAATGACCAGTTTAACCGTGCGACCATGGCGGAACGTCAGCCGGGTTCGGCATTTAAGCCGTTTGTCTTTGCAGCGGCACTCGAAAATAAATTTACGCCGGACACGACAATTAATGACAGTCCGATCAAGATCGGCGATTGGGAACCGCAGAACTACGATCGTACATTCAGCGGCGCTGTTTCCCTGCGCGAAGTTGCGATTCATTCGCTCAACGTTCCGACGGTCAAAATTGCCCAGAAACTCGGTATTGACAAGCCGATTTATTACGCCCAGCAGATGGGGATTACGACATTCGTTCTCGACGGTCCTCAGAATGACCGCAATCTGTCAACGGCACTCGGCGGTTTGACAAAAGGTGTGACGCCGCTTGAAATGACGAGTGCTTACGGCACGTTTGCCAATAAAGGCGTCCATGTTGACTCGGTCGCTATCCTGAAAGTCCTTGACCGAAACGGTAAGGTGCTCGAAGAAGCCGCCCCGGAACAACACAACGTCATCAGCGAAAGCAGTGCGGCACAGCTCACGAGTATGCTTCAGGATGTTATCCGCAAAGGTACAGGCAGGCGCGCCAATATCGGCCGTCCTGCAGCGGGAAAAACGGGAACGACGAGCGATTATCATGACGCATGGTTTGTCGGCTACACGCCGGATCTTGTCGCTGCGGTTTGGGTCGGAAATGACGACAATACCGGACTCGGCGGGATGTCAGGCGGTTTGACGCCGGCGACGATATGGAAAACCTTCATGAAGAAGGCACTGGAAAATACCCCGGCGAAAGACTTTGACGGTGCTGAGGTTTCCGAAAGCGACACAGTTTCGGAACTCGAAGACGATAAGAGTACGGCGAAAGAAATGCCGGAGAAATCGTCCAATGTCAAAGAAGGCAATGACAAAAAGGCCGGCGATGCCGCAAATGACGGCAAAAAAGGTTCGCAGCAGAGTAACGGCGCGGCTCCGCAAAACGGCGGCAACAGCGGCGCGGCTCCGCAACAGCCGAGTCAGCCGTCGGCACCTCCGTCCGCGGCTCCTGAGCCGGGCGGCGGCGTTTCCAAAGGCAGAAATTAACCAAAATAACAATTCAGGGAGAGAGATAGATGACAAACGTTTTTGACACGCTGAAAGAACGCGGTTTTATTGCCCAGTGTACAAACGAAGCCGAACTTCGTGAGTTGTTCGAGAAAGAGCAGGTTACGTTCTATATCGGTTTTGACCCGACGGCAGACAGTCTGCATGCGGGACATTTCATCGCCCTTATGGCGATGGCACACATGCAGCGTGCGGGACATCGTCCGATTTGTCTTGTCGGCGGCGGAACGGGTACGGTCGGCGATCCGTCGGGACGTACGGATATGCGTAAAATGCTCACCGATGAGCAGATCGAACATAACTGCGAATGCTTCAAAAAGCAGATCGCGCGCTTTATTGACTTCTCCGACGGCAAAGCGATCATGGCAAACAATGCCGATTGGCTGTGTAAACTTAATTACGTTGACCTGCTGCGTGAAGTCGGTGCGTGCTTTACGGTCAATCGTATGCTCGCTGCCGAATGCTACAAACAGCGTTGGGAAAAAGGCCTGACATTCCTCGAGTTCAACTACATGGTCATGCAGGCTTATGATTTCTATGAACTCAACCGTCGTTACGGCTGCCGACTTGAAATGGGCGGTGACGATCAATGGTCGAACATCATCGCCGGTGTCGAACTTTGCCGCCGCAAATGCAATAAAGCCGTTTATGGTTTGACGAATAAACTTCTCACGAAGAGTGACGGCAAAAAGATGGGCAAAACGGCCGGCGGAGCACTTTGGCTTGACGCAGAGAAGACCTCGCCGTATGAGTTCTACCAGTATTGGCGCAACATCGATGATGCTGACGTCGAAAAATGTCTGTCACTCTTGACGTTCCTGCCGATGGATGAAGTTCATCGTCTCGGTTCCTATAAAGACCAGCGCATCAACGAGTCAAAGGCAATCCTCGCGTACGAAGTCACGAAGATCGTTCACGGCGAAGAAGAGGCGGACAAAGCCAAGAAGGCCGCGGAAGCACTCTTCGGCGGCGCTTCCGGCAATACGGATAATATGCCGACGGTCACGGCCGCACCGGGAGACAAACTCCTTGACGTGTTGACGTCCGGCAAAGTCTTCGCATCGAAAGGCGAAGGCCGCCGTCTCATCCAGCAGAACGGTTTGACGCTCAATGACGCGAAAGTTGCCGATCCGAACTACGTTCTGCAGGAAAGCGACTTTACGGACGGTGCAGCCATTGTCAAGAAAGGCAAGAAGAAGTATTACAAATTGACGAAATAACCTTGTTTATGATACAATAACCAAGTTATCGTTAATAAAAAGGAGCGGTGTTCTTTTATGTCAGGACATTCTAAATGGGCAAATATTAAGAGAAAAAAAGGTGCCAACGACGCAATCCGCGGCAAGATCACGACGAAAATCGGCCGTGAAATCACAATCGCTGTCCGCATGGGCGGTGCCGATCCGACGGGCAACATGCGTCTGAAACTGGCTCTCTCGAAAGCCAAATCGAACAATATTCCGAAAGACAACATTAAACGTGCCATCCAGAAAGGTCTCGGCGCAAGCGAAGGCGAGAACTACGAAGAGCTGACCTATGAGGGTTACGGCCCGGGCGGCACGGCTGTTATGCTTGACATTCTGACGGACAACCGCAACCGTACGGCAGCCGATGTACGTCATCTCTTTTCGAAATACGGCGGCAACCTCGGCCAGGACGGCTGTGTCGGCTGGATGTTCAAGAAGAAAGCCGTTTTCATCGTTGAGAAAGAAGTGTTTGACGATGAAGATGCGCTGATGGAAATCGTCCTCGAAGCCGGTGCCGATGACATCAAATCGGAAGACGAAGTCTTTGAAATCACGGGCGAGCCGGATGCGTTCAACGACATCGAAACGGCTCTCGGTGAAAAAGGCATCGAGACGGCTTCGGCTGAAGTCACGATGGTTCCGGATACGACGGTCAGCCTTTCCGGCAAAGACGCTGAAAAGATGCAGACGCTCATCGATGCACTCGATGAAAACGATGATATCCAGAACGTTTACACGAACTTCGAAGAAGCAGAGTAACACAGAATTTTCCGCAGGCGGCCGCAAGGTCGCCTGTATTGTTTGCAAACCGTTTGATTTGAGGAACAACTATGTTAGCATTAGGCATTGACCCGGGGACGGCGATTTGCGGTTACGGTTTTGTGGAGCAGGTCGGGAGCCGCCTGATCCCGCGTCATTACGGCGCGATTATCACGAGTCCGAAAATGCGCATGCAGGATCGGTTGATGAAGCTTTATGACGAATTGGACGGCCTCATCAAGGAGTATCATCCTGACGTCATGGGGGTTGAGCAGCTGTTTTTCAACCGGAATGTCACGACAGCAATCCCGGTCGGTCAGGCACGCGGCATCGTATTGCTTGCGGCGGCAAAAAATAACATCGAACTCGTCGAGCGTACGCCGCTTCAGGTCAAACAGGCGGTTACGGGGTACGGCAAGGCGACGAAACAACAGATCATTTATATGGTCACGAAAATCCTGCATTTGCCGGAACCGCCGCATCCGGATGACACGGCGGATGCACTTGCGATTGCCATTTGTGCAACGCATTGTATGAACAGTATCAGCTGGCGTAATAAACTTTGACGTCAGGATTGACGGAGGAAACGATGATCGGATTTTTACGGGGAAAGGTCGCAATGATTCGGCCGGATTACTGCCTGCTTGATGTACACGGTGTCGGATACCGCGTGTTTATTTCCCATGAAACAGCGAAAAATCTGCAGTTGGGGCGGGAAATTCAATTGTACACGCATATGAGCGTACGGGAAGACGCCATACAGCTTTACGGATTTTATACGGATGACGAATACGCATTGTTCCAGCAGTTGATTAGCGTTTCGGGGATCGGCCCGAAGGTTGCCATGGGCATTTTGTCGTCGATCACGGCGAAAGATCTCTGTGTCGCGATCCAAGCGAAGCAGGTCAGCCGGTTGACAAAACTGCCGGGAATCGGGAAAAAATCGGCGGAGCGCCTCATTCTCGAACTGAAGGATAAAGTCCGTGTTACGGATGACGCGGAGAATGATGAGCTCGAATTGACGAGTGAAACGGGACCGGACGGCAGCATTTTTGCGGAAGCCGAGGAAGCACTGAATTCACTCGGGTATACGTCAGCGGAAGTCGCGCCGGTTCTGCAGAAAGCCCGTCAATGTCAGACGACGGAAGAAGTCATCCGTTTTGCGCTGAAGCAGCTCAGCCGCGCGTAACGTGAGAAGGAGGCGAAACGTTGGATTCATTTGATACGTATAATGACGATGACCGTATCGTTGCGATGGAAGGGCAGTCTTCCGATGATTGGCAGTACAGCCTGCGCCCGCATAAACTCGTCGAATATATCGGTCAGGATAAAGTCAAAAATAATCTCTCGATTTTTATCAAGGCGGCACTCTCACGCGGAGACGCGCTCGATCACGTCCTGCTTTACGGGCCTCCGGGGCTCGGTAAGACGACACTGGCGGGGATCATCGCCAACGAACTCGGTGTCAATTTCCGGCAGACGTCAGGCCCTGCGATCGAGCGTTCCGGCGATCTCGCGGCACTTTTGACGAACCTGCAGGAGCATGACGTTCTGTTCATTGACGAGATTCACCGTTTGTCGCGCAGTGTCGAGGAAGTACTGTACTCCGCGATGGAGGATTATGCCCTCGATATCATCATCGGCAAAGGGCCGAGTGCGCGCTCGATTCGGCTTGACATTGCGCCGTTTACGCTCATCGGCGCAACGACGAAAGCGGGAGCCCTCGCGGCGCCGCTTCGCGATCGTTTCGGTATCATTTCGCGTCTCGACTATTACACGCCGCAGGCGCTTGTTGAGATCATTACGCGTGCCGCCGAGATCCTGCAGATCGAAATTGACGCGGAGGGAGCACGGGAAATCGCACGCCGTTCGCGCGGAACGCCGCGTGTCGCAAACCGCTTGTTAAAACGTGTTCGTGATGTCGCACAGATCGAAGGCTCCGGTGTCATCACGTCGGAACTTGCCGACAAAGCGCTCAATCTCCTCGAAGTCGATCACGCCGGACTTGACCGTACAGACCGTCGTCTTCTTGATACGATGATCCGGAAATTCGGCGGCGGACCTGTCGGACTTGACACGCTTGCCGCTGCGACGAGCGAAGTCCGTGATACGATCGAGGACGTTTACGAACCGTATCTCATTCAGCTCGGCTTTATCAATCGTACACCGCGCGGACGCGTCGTGACGCGAGCCGGGTATGAGCATATGGGTGTTGTTTATCCGGAATGAGGAACACAAAATGAAATTATTACTCCATATGTGCTGCGGACCGTGCTCCTGTTATCCGGTCAAAAAACTGCGCGCAGAGGGAATCGAGCCGACGGGGTACTTTTTTAACCCGAATATCCATCCATACAAGGAATGGGACATGCGTCTCAAAACGGCCGAAGAATTTGCACAGAAAGTCAATATGGCATTTATCTCGGACAAAACGTACCGTTTGCGTGACTTTTTGAAGCAGGCGCTTATCGCCGAAAATCATCCGAACGGACGCTGTCAAATGTGTTATACGTGGCGTCTCGAGGAAACGGCGCGCTATGCGGCGGAACACGGATTTGATGCGTTCACGTCAACGCTCTTTTACAGTATTTACCAGCAGCATGATCTTATGAAACGTACGGCAGAGCACTTCGCCGCGGTTTACGGCGTCAAATTCTATTATGAAGATTTCCGCCCCGGCTGGCAGGAAGGGATTGACATCAGCAAGGAACTCGAACTTTACCGTCAACCGTACTGCGGCTGCATTTTCAGCGAAGAGGAACGTTACAGCAAGGCTTGGCGCAAACAGCAGCGAAAAGACAACCGTGCGAAAAAACGTGTGCGTCTCGAAGCCGAGGCAAAAGCGGCGAAGGAAGCGTCAATTCAGAAATAAAGAAGGAAACAAAACTATGTCCATGTTATTAGAGGATTTTGATTACGATCTGCCGGAAGAGCGCATTGCCCAGACCCCGATTGAGCCGCGCAATGCGTCGCGTCTTATGGTGCTCGATCCGGTCGCAAAGACGATCGCGCATCATCATTTCTACGATCTCAAACAGTTTGTTGAGCCGGGCGATACGCTCATTTTCAACGATACGCGTGTCATGCCGGCGCGGCTTATCGGTCATCGTGCCGGGACGGGCGGCAAAGTCGAGATTTTCCTGCTGCGCCGTATTGACGCGAACCATTGGGAAACGCTCGCCAAGCCCGGCAAAAAAGCCCAGGTCGGCAACGAAATCGAGTTCAGTGACGAACTGTCCTGTGTTGTCACGGATCATACGGATTTCGGCGGACGCATCGTTGAGTTCCGTTATGACGGCATTTTTGAGGAAATTCTCGACCGTCTCGGCGAGACGCCGCTCCCGCCGTACATTCATGAGAAACTGGAGGATAAGGAACGCTATCAGACGGTCTACAACCGCGAGGAAGGTTCCGCCGCGGCACCGACAGCCGGACTGCATTTCACGAAAGAACAGATGCAGGAGCTTAAAGATATGGGCGTCAACCTCGGCTTTTTGACGCTGCATGTCGGCCTCGGTACGTTCCGCCCGGTTCATACCGAGCACATCGAAGAACATGTCATGCACAAGGAATATTACAGCATCTCCGATGAAACGGCCAAGCTTATCATGGACACGAAAGCAGCCGGACACCGCGTCATCGCCGTCGGCACAACGTCAATCCGCACGCTCGAATCCGCCGCCGAGTCGAAAGATGTCATCCACGGTAAAAGCGGCTGGACCGGGATCTTCATCTACCCGGGCTACGATTTTAAGATCGTCGACGCGATTATCACGAACTTCCACCTGCCGAAGTCGACGCTTATCATGCTGATCAGCGCCTTCGCCGGCCGTCGATTCGTTTTGAGCGCGTATAAGACGGCTGTGGAGATGAAGTACAGATTTTTCAGTTTCGGTGATGCAATGTTCCTCACGAGACCTCAGCCTGTGGACGAACGTGACGCCGAGATGGCGGAACTTGAAGAAGAGCATAAACAAAAAGGTATTGATTGATAACATAAAACAACCCTGCCGGAGCAGTTAACCGGCAGGGTTGTTTTATGGGCGAATATGTTAATTAATCATCAGAATACCGAGGCTGACGAGCATGAGGGCAAAGGCCACGACGGTAAGAGCAATGAATTTGTTTCGTCCGAGGCGCTGGGCGATTTCCGGGCTGTTGATGACCATGCTGAGCGACGCGCCCAGTGCGAGGATGGCAAGGTAGCGGGAAAAGAATACGCCGGCTGCGATGACGAAGATGACGCTGAGTACCACTTTGAGCTGTACTTTTTTGACCATCGAGATCAGATAGCCGAACGCGATGATAAAGATGACGGATTCGAAATTGATCATTGGATTCGTTCCTTTCTTACCTGATGCGTGTGGAGGAACGCATCAATGTTTGCTTATTTTTCAGTAAAAATCGAATGATCCCTGACAAGGTATATTATACAGATTGTAAGGATTTTGTAAAGTGCGCTTGACGCAGTTGAGGGAAACCTTTATACTTTACGAAACTATCGATAGGATAGACTTATAGAGGATTTTCAGTGTAAGATTGAGGTATTTTGCGTATTTAAGTCATGAGAGTGGCTGGTGTGTGTTGATACATAGGATAGTTATGATACAGGTGATAATCCGGAAAGGGGAACAATGACCAGACAGGAACTATGGACCCTCGCGGGGGAGACCGTGCTCGTCGAGTGGAAAGCGCGGAACAAAAACGTATATCTGCGATTGCGTGACGACAATACGCTGAATGTAACGGCGCCGCGGCGGGCGAGCCGTGCGTTTATCCGGGAATTCGTCTTGTCGCATTTGGATATGGTGGCGAAATGGCGGGCTGAGCGTCAAAAAAGACCGCAGCTTCAGGATTATCGGTATGTTTCCGGTGAGAGGTTTCGGCTTTGGGGCGTCCAACACGAATTGCAGGTAATCGAGCAAGAAGAGCGACATAATCGGCATGTGCGGATTGACGGCGGGAAGCTGATTCTGGAAATTGAGCCGGTATCTGATGTGTCAGAGCGGCGGAAAATGATTCAGGACTTTTTCTGCCAAGAATTTGAACAAGCTGTTTGTGAAGAACTGCCGATCTGCGAGCGGATCACGCAGAGGCAAGCGGGAAAGATCGTTTATCGGTCGATGAAATCGCGCTGGGGATCGTGCAACGTCAAAACGGGACGGATCTGCCTCAATCTGCGGCTCGTCCATTATCCCCGGCAAGCGCTTCACTATATACTGATCCACGAGTTGACGCATTTATGGGAAGGGAATCACGGGTCGCGGTTCCATGCGCTTATGGACCGATTTTGTCCTGACTGGCGTCAAATAAGATCTGAGCTGCATAAGTAAGAGAAAGATTCCGGAGCGGTTTGCCCGGGCAGAGCAAATGAAAACATAGAACCTATCAATAGGGCAATGGACTATTGTCAAGGTCGCGGTGAGTGACGCGAAAATCAGCAACAAAAAAACTGCCTCCCAAACGGGAAGCAGTTTTTTATTGACCGTATAAAACGAATCTTACTTGTTGGCGTTGTAGAGAGCCATGACTTCGTCAGCTTTGCCTTCGGAGCCGAGAACCGTGTGGATCTTGTGAGCAACGATCTCTTTAACGAGAGCGCGGCCGTCGCCGAGGTACTGGCGCGGGTCGAAATGATCCGGATGTTCAGCCATATGACGGCGAATACCAGCCGTCATGCCGAGACGAAGGTCGGAGTCAATGTTGATCTTGCAGACTGCGGATTTCGCAGCGCGGCGGAGCTGTTCTTCCGGAATGCCGACAGCGTCTTTCAGTTTGCCGCCGTTTTCGTTGATGATCTTGACATAAGACGGAACAACGGAGGATGCACCGTGGAGAACAATCGGGAATTCCGGCAGACGTCTCGTGATTTCTTCAAGGATGTCGAAACGGAGTTCAGGCGGAACGAGAACGCCGTCAGCATTGCGCGTGCACTGTTCCGGCGTGAATTTGTAAGCGCCGTGGGACGTGCCGATTGCGATGGCGAGGGAGTCAACGCCCGTTCTCGTAACGAATTCTTCAACTTCATCCGGCTGCGTGTAGGATGCATCTTTTGCGGCAACGTTGACGTCATCTTCGATGCCGGCGAGTTTGCCGAGCTCAGCCTCAACGACAACACCGCGGGCATGAGCATATTCAACAACTTTCTTCGTCAGCTCAATGTTTTCGTCAAATGCATATTTGGAACCATCGATCATGACGGAGGAGAAACCGCCGTCGATGCAGTCTTTGCAGGTTTCAAAATCCGGGCCGTGGTCGAGATGCAGGGCAACCGGAATGTCGTTAACTTCGAGAGCAGCTTCAACAAGATGTACGAGGTACGACTGTTTTGCGTAACGGCGTGCACCGGCAGAAGCCTGAAGGATGATCGGGGATTTCAGTTCAGCGGCAGCTTCCGTGATTCCCTGTACAATCTCCATGTTGTTAACGTTGAAAGCACCGATAGCGTAGCCGCCTTCGTAAGCTTTCTTGAACATTTCTTTCGTTCCCATTAATGGCATGAGTATTACCTCCTGTAATTTGATCCATGTTCGATTTATGAACTGAATCTATTATAGCATAGTCAAAAGGGAAAAACCATCAAAATAAGTAAAGAAATCCGACACCTTTTTTCGGGGAAATGTTTGATGTCAGAAAAACAGAGAAATATTTCTGCGTTTATCTGCGTAAAAATCGTAGTTTTGTGGTATATTTACGCACGAAACACAACATATCATCAGGGAGTGGTACGGTAATGTGGATTTGAAAATTTCGTACGGGATGGGTAAATGTCAATGAATACGCATGTAGTGCCTGACGTGAAAGCTCTGTGCAGGAGCCGCCGTAGAGATCGTCTCCGAAGAGAGGACAACCGAGATGTGCGAGATGGACGCGGATCTGATGCGTGCGTCCCGTGTCAAGCGTCAACTCGAGGAGTGATGCTCCGTTGAAGGAGAGCGTGTTCTGTTTTGACGAAACTGGGATTGACGTGTCAAAGGCATCACTGACGTCAACAGGCGGGTAATACGCAAGAGTCCGGTAATGCGTGCGCGCCGGTTTGCCGTCGAGGGAGACTTTTCGGAGGATTATACTCGGCAGGGCCCGGGCGATCGGCGCGTCAATTAGTCCCGAGGTCGGTGTCAATCGCCCCGGGATGAGTGCGAGGTAGCGGCGCTCAATCTGTTTTCCGTGTTCCTGCATGAGCTGATATTGGATTTGCGGCTCCTTGGCGATGAGGATGAGTCCCGATGTTTGACGGTCAAGGCGGAATACGGGATGAAAGGCATGCGATTCGCCGTTTGCGGCATAATGGTACATGACGGCATTCGCGAGTGTGCCGCCGTGATCCGTGACCGTCGGATGGACCAGCTGACCCGCGGGTTTATTGACAATGAGCAGCCATTCGTCTTCGTAGCGGACGTCAAGCGGGAGGTTTTCGGCTGCGATCTGCGGCGATGCGGTCGGCGTTTCGTATCTGATGACGTCACCGCGCGAAAGCATGGTCTGTGCCGGATTGACACGAACATCGTTTACCGTAAACGGCGCGCGTTTGATCTTTTTCCAGAGATTGCGCGATACGCCCTGACGGAAGAGGTAGTCGCGGCACGAAACGGTCATGTCTTCCGGCAGATCGACAAGAAAATGAGGCATAGGATTCCTTTCCGATCGAAGAAAATGAAAAACGTGTCAGTGTTTGACGGGGGACTGACACGTTTTGCGGTTGGTTAACCTTTATGGAAGAGTTTGCTCAGTTTCATGATGAGTTCGTCGGGAATGAGCGCCGCAACGGTTCGCGTCAAACCGGACATGAGATCCGGCGTGCAGATCTTTTTGCCCATTTGGGCGGCGTAGAACGAACGCAGGGCGACACTCTCAGCTTTGCAGGCGCGGGGGAGACGTTTGAAGCGTTTGCCGCCCGCGGATTTCTGGGCAATGCGGATGAACTCCGTGTCTTTGATCCAATAAGGGCAGACAGCCGTGACTTTGATTTTGCGCGGTTGGAGTTCTTCGCCGAGAGCCTGACTGTACCGCAGGAGGAAAGCTTTCGTCGCAGCGTAGACATTGAGACCGGGGATCGGTTCAAAGGCGGCGCAGGAGGCGATCTCCAGGATATGCGCATCTTTCTTCATATAAGGAAGCGCAATCTGCGTTGTGAGGATCGCGGCGCGGCAGTTGAGATCAATCATGGCGGCGGCGTCATGAAGTGTAAGTTCTTCCGTCAGGCCGATTTTGCCGAATCCGGCATTGGCGATGAGCCACTGGACATCGACACCCGGCGTGTTTTGCAGTTCGCCTCGCAGCGTGCGAAAACTCTCGACTTTCGTGAGGTCGAGGGCGAAAACACGCGTCCGTTTCGTAAGCGTGGCGGCAAGTTCATCGAGACGTTCTTTGCGGCGAGCGATGAGCCAGATTTCGTCGACGAACGTTTTCGAGTCAATGATTTTTGCGTATTCGCTGCCGAGTCCGCTCGAAGCACCCGTGATAATGGCAAGTTTCATAAAAAATTTCCCTCCCGGAGAATTGACATCAGATCCGAGGATCTGTTATACTCTTATTACAATATCTATAAGGATAACACGAAGGGGAGTAACCTTTCAAGCTGTCGTCAACATACATGTCGGAAACGGCTGGTGGCAGCGTTGCCTGTGGCAATCGGTGAGACTTTCGCATGACGGATATTTTTCCGCTGTGCGAAAGTCTCTTTTTGTTTATCAATATTATTATAGGAGAGAACACACATGGACATGAACATCTTATCCCTTGAATTCCTTGCGGCGCTCGGCTCGATTATTATCCTCGACCTCGTGCTTGCGGGCGACAATGCCGTCGTCATCGCGATGGCGGCAAATCGATTGAAGGGGAATCTGCGGAAAAAAGCGATTTACATCGGCACGGCGGGTGCGCTCATCATCCGTTTGTTGATGACATTTGTCGCCGTCTGGCTGCTTACGATCCCGTATCTTCAGGCCATCGGCGGACTGATCCTGCTTCCGATCGCGGTTCATTTGCTGAAGCCGGAGGAAGGAAGCG
>CACXCC010000005.1 GCA_902766015.1 uncultured Veillonellaceae bacterium | reverse complement strand
CTAAGGCAGAAGAAACATTGAATTTACCGTTTTATTGGGTCACTTTTAACCGGCCAAATGGGTCAAATTGAACCCGGCCTTGACATACTATCACCCTTATACCAAAAATACTGCTTTTGACGTCAAATAATACCAATCTGCAGTTAAAAAATATCTCTTCACATATTATACACTATGTTAAGAAAATGTAACAGTTTAGCATTGTCACTTCATTGTTTTAGGGAAATATTTTATTACTATGTCGACACTATTAGGAATCAATGCTTCCCTTTACTCTACCCATTCACGAATCCATCTCCAAAGATTCAAAAGCGGAAAGGCCTCTTGATCAACCTTTCCGCTTATCTTGCTCCTACTTGAACAGTCGGAGCGGTCAGATGTCAGCTATCCATTCTTCATTGAATGAACTTACGGAATCGAAAACGATGCCATAATTTGCCTAGGTACGTTGCTATAGCAACGATACACGAGGCCATTTATGTCCGCAAGCTGCCAAACGGACAATGCTCTCTCGCTCACTAGAACAGTCGGAACGACGGGATGTCAGCTGCCTGTCTTTATTAACAAGCCCGAGTGTCAAAACTCAGTTTGCCTAGACACATTGCCATACAATAGTAACAAGACCATTTACATCCGCAAGCTGCCAAACGGATGATATAAAACGATTATGCCTCTTTGAATTGCCGCAATCCTTTGGCAAGGATATTTCTTGCCGCATTCAGATCGCGCTTATGATGAGTACCGCAAACCGGACAAATCCATTGACGATCGTCCAGAGTAAGTTTATCGTCACCTTGTAATACATGATTACAAACATGACAGGTTTGTGTTGTATTACGGGGATTTACCATCATAAATGTTTTCCCGTAACACTTTGCCTTATACTCCAGCATTGACAGGAATGATCGCCAACCACTGTCCTGAATTGACAATGCCACTCTATGATTCCTTACGAGATTTTGACTTCTAAGGTCCTCGGCGATAATCACATCGTGGTTCTTGATGAGTAACAACGATTCCCTATGCAAAAAATCTCTGCGGCGTCTCATAATATCAGAACTTAACTTTGCGACGATTCGGCGTTGCTTCTGTATATTCTTTGCCACACGGATTGATCGGTTCTCTTTCTTCGCTATTTCAATGCGGTGACTTAACTTATTCTGTGCATTAGCCAGTCTCTTTTTCTGTTTCCGATAGTACCTCGGATTTTCCTTGACGTTGCCGTCGGAATCGACATAGAAATTTTCAAGATTCAAATCAATCCCTATGCTAGTTCCTGTTTTAGGAACTGCATCATAAAACGGTTCATCGGAGGCCAAGAGAAGCGATGCATAATAGCGGTCACATGCATCTTTGCGTATCGTAATTGTCCCGATCTTGACAGTCTCCATACGGAAAAGCTTTGCCAAGATCTTCGGTGACCCCTGACAACGTATACGCTGTAATTTGGGAAGCGTGATATGATGACGGTCAAGGAACCGCACATTGCTTGTAAACAATGACACCGGCTTATGGGGCTTATAATGCGGATTGGTCTGATAACTTTCCGTATAATCTTTTTTATGAAATGACGGAATTCCGGTACCGGGCACATCCCGATAGCGTTTCCATGCCTTCCGATAGTTCAACCGGGCATTTGCAATGCATTCCGAGTCGATATCCGGGTTACACAGCCACGTATAACGGTTTTTTAATGCCGTTACTGTTGCAATCTTCTCTTTCAAAAATCGGATACGGTTCTCGATAAACGGAATATAAATATTACGCTTGCCGAATCGACCGATATCCCGCTCAACCGCTACCATTTCATTATAAATAAACCGTGCCGCATTGTCATTGACCTTAATGATATTTTTCTGTCGATTACTGGGATAGATACGCAGAACTAATCCGTAAAAATAACGGTATTCATTCATCCGTTTCATATTATCCCTCCTTTAGTAAGAACTTTTATTCTTCTATATCATTATAACACGTGTTCTATTGTTTGTCCATGGTTAAACTATTTATATTAATATTTATATTATGCAAACAAAAAATGCGATATTATCCAAGAAAACTTGAATAATATCGCATAATTTTAGAAAAATTGGTCGGAGCGGCGGGATTCGGACCCACGACCTCTTCCACCCCAAGGAAGCGCGCTACCAAGCTGCGCTACGCCCCGAACGTCAAATATTATACTATAGAATATGCTATTTGTAAAGATGTCGTGTCAAAACGGACAATGCCGCCGACGTCAATGACACGTCAAATGAAGTATTCGATCGTATCCGCCGCGGTCTTCTTGATGCGTTCGTTGAAGAGCAGGACGGCTTCGCGGTCGTCGACGGGGCCGAGGGCGTAGAGCGTTTTCCCTTCGCGGTTAAAACATTCGGGCGGCACGATACGGTTGTAGCGACGCGGTTCATCGAGGGTAAAACCGACGCCGTGTTCGAGGAACTCCTCGGCGGGCTGATCGAGGAACCACGGGTCAAACATGAGGATGCCGTCTGACGTCACGCCGGTGAGGAGCGCGTAATGTTCGACATCATAAAACAGCCGTACAACAGCGACCCCGCCGCGATGCAGGGCGTCATTGATGAGGCTTTCCTGATCGATATGGACGGCCTTGCCGGAAAGATATTGACTCGAGAGCGGCAGATTCGTCGCATGCCCGAACCCGTCAAGCCAATTGGACAGAAACATCATGGCCATGCGCGACGTCCCGGCCTTGCCCGGCGTGCCCTCGGCACCGTAACAATCGAGTGAATACAGCATAATATTGCGGATGATTTCCGGGGGAATCTCCTCGCGTTCAAACAAAAAACTAATCGCGTTCAAAAGAGTTGTCGGCCCACAGTCATATTCCGACATCTGATAACGCAGCGGATTCTTCAAAACAATTCCCCCTCACCCGGCATGGTATGACCTGTCATTTGCAGTAATAATGAAGCAGCGCCTGCGTGCCCTTGTTTCCCTGACCTTCGCTTTCGAGTTCCTTCGCTTCTTTGAGGACCTGTTCGAGTACCGGCATCATTGCGCCGTAAGCCTTGCCCGTTTCCTCGCTGATCGTGAGATCCTTGACGAAATGTTTGAGCATGAATCCCGGAGCAAAGTCGCCGAGCAGTCCTTTCTGTACAACATTTGACATCTGGAAACTCCCTGCCGCGCCCGTTGAGATCGAGTCAAAAACGGCTTTGATGTCAAGCCCCGAAGCACGTGCATACGCAAACGCTTCGCAGGCTCCTGCAAGCGCGCCCGCGATCGCGATCTGATTGCACATTTTCGTCTTTTGGCCTGCACCTGCCGTTCCTTCATAGACAACCGTTTTGCCCATGACGTCAAAAACCGGCTTCAGTGCGTCAAACGAGGCTTTATCACCACCGACGAGAATCGTGAGCGTTGCGGCTTTCGCCCCGCTGTCACCGCCCGTAACCGGCGCGTCAACGGCATAAATCCCGCGTTTTGCCGCCTCTTCATAGATGCGTTCGGCGAGAAGCGGCGACGATGTCGTCATGTCAACAGCGTAAGCCCCGCTCGCAAGATTTGCGAGAATGCCGTCTTCGCCGAGGTAAATGCTCTCGACATCCTTCGGATAACCAACCATCGTAATGACGATATCCTGTCCCTTTGCGCACGCGCCCGGCGTGTCACACCATTTTGCCCCGCGCGCGACAAGCCCGTCTGCCTTGCTTTTCGTCCGGTTATACACACTGAGCTCATACCCGGCATCCATGAGATGTCCCGCCATGGCCGCTCCCATAATGCCTGTGCCGATAAAACCGATCTTCTTCATCCCGCTGCTCCTTTCCGGGTTCCCTCCCGGGATGCCCTGACACGCGCTTATTCCTTAATATTATAGTTTTTCGCCAAAAAACTAAAAATACCTGCAGGCCGTTTCGATCATTGTAAAGTCTTTTGTCATGTTCTTGTCTTTTTTCCTTCTGTATTATAAAATAAGAAGAGACCTGCAGCCCTTGTGCTTCGGGTCTTTGCCTATCCATTTATTGACACAGGAGAAAACAACATGAAACATATCCGCTTCGGCGCAGCGGCTGCAGCCGCAATTTTCTGCGCCACTCTGGCAATGCCGGCTCCGGCTGCCGCATTCGGCGGCGGTATCGGCGTCTCGTTTCCGGCAGGAGGATCTCATTCCTCCTCGGATTCGTACCGCAACAGCAACTATGCGGCGTTCGGCTTTGACCAGATTCTCGAGGAACTGAGCGTCAAAGAACGTCACGGTCGTCTGCAGATCGAGTTCAAAGTCACGAACAACAGTGACAACCCGTATACGATCGATCATCGTGACGGTCAGGTCTATGACATCGCGATCCTCGACAAAGACGGCAAATCCCTCTGGCATGACTCGGACGGCAAAGCCTATACGATGGCACTGACTTCATCGTCCGTTGCCGCTCATGACAGCGTCACGTATAAAGTAGAAATTGACCGCAAAGATTACCGTCAAATCGAGGAGGGCGCCGTCTTTGTCAGCGCCTGGCTCAAAGATACGCCGTATACCCTGACAACGAAAATCCCGACTGAGTCGGCCCGTTCGACCCCGGTAACGCTGCACGGCGGTGTTATTTTCGGACACGGCGGCTGGGACTGGGATGATTAATCGCTTCTAACGTAAAGGATGTGTTAATACTTGACATCATTTCAATCGGAACTCACGATTGTTTTTCTGATTCTCTTAGTTATTTTCCTCGCGTTCAACGCCTTCTTCGCCCTCATGGAAACGGCGTTGACGGAAAGCCATCACGGCCCGCTCGAGCGGCTCGCCGAAAACGGCGATGAAGACGCAAAAGCCGCCCTCGACCTGCTCGATCATCCCCTGGCGCCGCTCTCACTGGCACAGGTCGGTATCGCATTTACGAGTATCCTCACCGGGCTTTGTTCGGGCGTCATGGCGGCGCCGCTTCTTGCGCAGGAACTTTCGTTTTTGCCTCATCCTGAAGCGGTTTCGCTCCTCATCTGTCTCATTGTCGTCACTTATGTGACCCTGCTCTTCAGCGAATTCCTGCCGAAGCAGAAAGCCCTGCAGCATCCCGAAGAGACACTGATGCGTCATCACAAGACGCTCGAGAAACTCACACGCTGGACTTCCCCGCTCGTCGCTGTTTTGACGCGTTCCGCCAACGCGGTGCTCATCATCTTCGGCGTCAATCCGCAGGTCCGTGACACCGTCACGGAGGATGAAGTCAAAGACCTCATCGAGCAGGGCACGGAAGACGGCACGTTCGAAAAAACGGAACAGCGCATGGTGGATAACATCTTCCATTTGAGTGACCAGACCGCTTACGGCCTCATGACACCGCGCACACAGCTCCTCTGGCTTGACCTTTCGGATTCACCGGATCACAATCTCGCCGTGATCCGACAGTCCAATCAGGCGGTTTTCCCCGTTGGACGCG
>CACXCC010000004.1 GCA_902766015.1 uncultured Veillonellaceae bacterium | reverse complement strand
CTAAGGCAGAAGAAACATTGAATTTACCGTTTTATTGGGTCACTTTTAACCGGCCAAATGGGTCAAATTGAACCCGGCCTTGACATGAGCATCTGAAAGGTTGTGTCGATATGAAACGATTGCTTCATAGGTCTCAAATTCTATTAACAATTTTGTTTTCTTTTTTTGTACTGGCATCTGTTTCACCGGTTGCGCAAGCAAATAGTCAGCAAACAATTATACCTTTAAATCAATATATAGACGTGTATTCCTTTTATGCAAATTACAATTACTGCGCCAAAAGAAGTCATAAAGCATCGGTAAAGGTCGATAAACCGGAATATAACGGCAGAAATCAAAATCATGTAGATATTTATACGATGAAACGCCTTGATAATCAGGGCAGTATTACTATGCACGTTATGCAAAATAAATTATATTTTTGTTTCATTAGTGCATATGATCTTAGCAGTTTAACCGATATGTACTTTGCAGCATGCGCATCAATGCAATCTGATTCGAAAGGGTATGCGCCGGTAAGACTGAATGATAATTGTGAGGTAGGATTGGCACAGGCTGTTGGGAATCAAGGACAACTAGGTAAATGGCAATCCGGACTTACAGGGCAGGATTATTACGTACGTGAAGTAGTTAATTATAGTGGTTCAGTTCCAGTTTACACGGTGATCATCCATTCGTTACAATGACCGTGCTATTTGAATAGCTTGTCTAAACAGTAGGAGTGGTTAATAATGGATGTAGTAAAATTTTCGATTGATAAAATGATTATTTTTCGAACTATGTTGATGAAAATATTTTCATTAGTTGGTGTGATCACCATGGCTACGTGCTTACTTTTTGGGAGTACTTGCAAAGCTACAGATGTTTGGGTTGATCACTGGAACTCTGAGAATTTAGATATCTATGTTATGGATGATACCCTTACGGCAGGAACACCGACAACCGGGAAGTATTTCAAAATAGCTGTAAAGGAAGTCCAAGATGGGGATTTACAACGTGTAGTGTTATGGAATTTCAGCAAATATAAATCAGATATGTGGCGATACAGCACAAGCACGATGAAAGGAAACCATACTACTGTAGTTAACTATCGAAACAGGATTTTTGAATTTGGTATGGATCGTTTAGGATGGGGCTATTGGGTGAAAGAAGGTGTGTGGTACTATTAAATTACAGAAATTAAGGCAGCTTGAGTCGTGTAAAGCATAATTCGGTTGTTCGGAACCAAATTTTATGTTATACTAATTAGTATCGTGACGATGATGAAGAAGAGTAGTCCTCAAGGCGTCAGGCACAGGGAGCCCCGGAGAATGGGAACGGGGTGCTGGGGCGGGGATGAAAGTTCGCTTCGGAGTCTCCGGGGGAAAGACCGGACGTTTTGCCGCGTTAAGGCAGACTGAGTAAAAATCAGGGTGGTACCGCGAATCCGACCTTCGCCCCTCATGGGACGGAGGTCTTTTTGTATTATTGGAGGCTGAACGAATTGATGAAGGAAAAGATTGACCAGCTCAAGGCTCAGGCCGCAGAGCGCATCACATCCATGACAAAAAACCTGCAGGAGCTCGATGAAGCCCGCGTGCAGTATCTCGGCAAAAAGGGCGAACTCACGGCGCTTCTGCGCGGCATGAAAGATCTCTCGAAAGAAGACCGTCCGAAAGTCGGTAAGATCGTCAACGAAGCGCGCGCGCAGATCGAGGCACTCATCGCCGAGCGCAAGGAAGAGCTGCAGAAAAAAGCACTCGAGGAACGCCTCGCGAGCGAGAAAATTGACGTCACGCTCCCGGGACGCCGTCCGGACATCGGTCATCTTCATCCGCTGTCTTTGACGCTTGACCGCATCAAAACGATCTTCCTCAACATGGGGTTCAGCGTCGAAGAAGGCCCGGAGATCGAGAAAGATTACTTCAACTTCGAAGCACTGAATCTGCCGAAAGATCATCCGGCCCGCGATATGCAGGATTCGTTCTATATTACGGAAGATATCCTCATGCGTTCGCAGACGTCGCCGGTTCAGGCGCGTACGATGCAGAAAAATGAACCGAATGCGCCGATCCGCATGATCGCGCCGGGACGTGTTTACCGCCGCGATGAATATGATGCGACGCATTCGCCGATGTTTACGCAGGTCGAAGGCCTCGTCATCGACAAGGGCATCACGCTCGCGGACCTCAAAGGCACGCTCGAACTCTTCCTGCGTCAGATTTTCAACGAAAACGTCGGCGTCCGTTTCCGTCCGAGCTTCTTCCCGTTCACGGAACCGTCGGCTGAGGTTGACATTTCCTGCGTGATGTGTCACGGCAAAGGCTGCAAAGTCTGCAAAGGCACGGGCTGGCTGGAAATCCTCGGCGCCGGCATGGTTCACCCGCATGTTCTCGAAATGAGCGGCTACGATCCGAAAGTCGTCAGCGGCTTTGCGTTCGGCATGGGCGTTGAGCGTATCGCGATGCTGTCTTACGGCGTCGACGATCTGCGTCTGTTCTACGACAACGATAAGCGCTTCCTGCGCCAGTTCTGAGATTGAGGAAGGAGAAAAAACATGCAGGTTTCGATTAAATGGCTGAAAGATTATATTGACTTTGACTTAACGGCCGAAGAACTGGCCGATAAATTCACGATGGCCGGCGTACCGGTCGAAAATGTTATCCGCGCCGACGCGGGACTCGATAAAGTCGTCACGGGACGCATCGAGAAACTCGCGCCGCATCCGGATTCCGATCATCTGCAGATTTGTCAGATGAATGTCGGCGAAGGTCCGCTCATCCAGATTATCACGGGCGCACAGAATGTCGCCGAAGGACAGATTGTCCCGGTTGCAATGGTCGGAGCGCATCTGCCGAACGGTCAGAAAATCGCGAAAGGCAAACTGCGCGGCCTGCCGTCAAACGGTATGCTTTGCTCCGCCGGCGAGCTTCATATGGATCTTTCCAAACTCACGGAAGATCAGAAAAACGGTATTTATATCCTGCCGGCGGATACGCCGGTCGGCGTTCCTGCCAAAGACGTACTCGGCCTCGACGATGTCGTCCTCGAATTCGAACTTACGGCAAACCGCGGCGACTGCTTCAGTGTTTTCGGTCTTGTCCGTGAGATCGCCGTTTTGACGGGCAATCAGCCGAAATGGCCGGAAATCACGGTCAAGGAAGATGACCCGGCGAAAACCGCCGATCTCGTCAAAATCGGCATTGACGATCCGGATCTCTGCAGCCGTTTCTCCGCGCGCGTCATCCGCAATGTCAAAATCGGACCGTCGCCGGAATGGATGCAGGAACGCCTTGAAGGTGCCGGCATCCGCGCGATCAATAACGTCGTTGACGTCACGAATTTTGTCATGGTCGAACTCGGTCAGCCGATGCACGCATACGATTATGATGCGCTCGTCGGTCATTCGCTCACAGCACGCCGCGCCAAGGAAGGCGAAAATCTCCATACGCTCGACGATACGTCACGTCTTGCCCGCGGCGGTGAACTCGTCATCGCCGATGAGGAGAAACCGGGCTGTCTCGCCGGTGTTATGGGCGCGTTTGAGACGGAAATCACGGATAAAACGCAGACGATCGTCCTCGAAGCCGCATCGTTCTACGGTCCGAGCATTCGCCGTACGGCTCGTGCCTGCGGACTTCATTCCGAGGCTTCGGGACGTTTTGAGCGCGGTGTTGACGTCACGCAGACCCAGCGCGCATTGAACCGTGCCGCTCAGCTCCTTCAGGAAATGGGCGCCTGCACGGTCGCTCAGGGAATCGTTGACGTTTACCCGGATCCGAAACCGCAGGTTACGGTTGACTTCACGACGCAGCAGATCAACGGCCGTCTCGGCACGGATCTTCCGGGCAGCAAAATGGTCGAAATCCTTACGAGTCTCGGCTTCGACGTCGAGGAAACGTCTGCTGACACGTATCATGTCACGGTTCCGTCGTGGCGCAATGACGTGACGTACATGGAAGACCTCTCCGAGGAAGTCGCACGCATCATCGGCTTTGAAGAAATCCCGTCGACGACGCCGTTCGGCCGCGTCATGCAGGGGCATCAGAGTGACCGTCAGGATTTCATCGAGCAGATCAAACATACGCTGGTTCGTTTCGGCATGACGGAGGAACTTTCCTTCAGCTTCACGAACACGACGATGCTCGATAAACTGAACGTTCCGGCTGACAGCAAACTGCGCCGTGCGATCCCGATTATGAATCCGCTGACGGACGATTATCCGCTTGTCCGCACGAGTCTGCTGACCAGTGTCATCGAAAACGCCGTCCGCAATTTCGCGCGTAAAAACACGGATCTCTGCTACTTTGACGTTGCCCCGGTTTTCTATCCGAAACAGCTTCCGCTCACGGAACTGCCGGACGAAGTCGTCAAAGTCGCGGGCCTCATGACGGGACGCCGCAACGAAGTCGCATGGAATCAGAAGAGTGACATGATCGACTTCTATGACGCCAAAGGCATGGTCGAGAATCTGCTGCAGGTTCTCGGCATTTCGAAATATACGGTTGAAGCAGGCGAACATTTCGCACTCCATCCGGGCAAGACGGCTGTCTTCAAAAAAGGACTCGAAGTCATTGCAACGGTCGGTGAACTTCATCCGCAGGTCGCCGCAAACTTCGGCTTTAAACAGGCCGTTTATCTCTTCGAAGCGGACGTTGAGACGCTCATGAAGTACCGCGCGAAGAAACCTCATATCGAAGGGCTGCCGAAATATCCGTCGATCAGCCGCGACCTCGCGATGACGGTTGACGTGTCCGTTCCGGCGGCTGACATCGAGCGTGTCATTGCGCGTCACGGCGGCAAACATTTCCGGGATGTCACGCTGTTTGACGTTTACACGGGCAAACAGGTCGAGAAGGGCAAGAAGAGTATGGCCTTCAACCTCCGCTTCCAGTCGAAAGACCGTACGCTGAAGGATGAAGAAGCCGATGCCGCATTCCGGAAGATCCTCGAGGCCGTCGGCAAACAGTTCAACGCCGAACTGCGCGCCTGAGTTATTCGTTAAAAGTAGGTGATGATCATGGCTGACACGAAAGACCTACCCCGACAGAAGCGGATTGTTGTCGAGATTTTCGGCAAAAGTATTCCGCTTCGCACCGATAATCCGGAACATCTCGAACGAGTCGCACGTTACGTTGACCGTCAGATGAAAGCGATGGCACACAGTGTGCGCAGTTTGGACGCAACCAAAATTGCGGCGCTCGCATCGCTGCAGATGGCAGACGAATACGTGCAGATGAAAGAAGCGAGTGAGGCACTGCAGAAGAAAATGCAGGGCATCGTGACGGATGAAAAACTCAAAGCTGCCAATAAGAAACTGCAGGCCGCAAACGACGGTTTACAGGATGTCAACGAAGAATTGCGGCGTCAGCTTGCTGCCGCAAAGGAAGAGCAGGCAAAACAGCTTGCCGACGCCGATAAAGCCGCGCAGGAACTGCGTCAGAAGCTGCAGGCCTACGCTGCCGCGAACGAACGTCAACAGCGTTTGACGGAAGAACTGCGTCAAGGGAAAAAAGCCTCTGACGATAAACTCGCCGCACTGCGGCAGGAAAAGAAATCCGTCGACGCGAAATTTGCCGCGCTGGAGCGGGAGAAGAAAGCCGCCGATAATAAACTAGTTGCGTTGCAACAGGAAAAGGCGGCATCTGACACGAAATTTGACGCATTGCAGAAGCAGAAGAAGTCCGTTGACGACAAACTCGCCGTTGCAGGCAGAGCAAGAAAACTCGCGGAAGAAAGTGTTGCTGCGCTTCGCCGAGAGAAAAAAGATAGTGACGCGAAACTTGCCGCACTGCAGCAGGAAAAGAAAACGGCCGTTGACAAGTTCAATGCTATGAACCGTGAAAAGATCATGACGCAGAGCCGGCTTACCGCATTGCAGCGTGAAAAAAAGGCATCTGACGAGAAAGTCCATGCCCTTCAGACCGAACATCAGAAATTGCTCACCGGTATGGAGACGCTTCGCCGTGACTTTGACACGGAAAAAGATAACCTGAATAAGCAGATCGATTCGCTCGGCCTCGAACAAAAAGAAGCCGAACGCGTCTGCGACCGCCTGCAGAAGGAAAATGACGAACTGCACGAGCAGAACGTCCGTCTGCAGAAGGATTTGCGAAAGGCCGAGGCTGCGGTTCATGACAGTCCGTCAGCGGATCAGACCGCCGAGTTGACGCGTCTGCAGACGGAAAAACAGGAACTTGACGATGCGTATCGGAAACTTCGGGAAGCCCAAACGGCGGCATCACAGCAGATGCAGGACTTGCAGTCCGAGCTCAGCGAAGAAAAAAAGCGTTATGCCCGCCTGAAGAACGATTATGATGAAATGATCAGCCTGCTCGACGAACAGACATCACCGCAAAAATGACACGTTTTTTCCCGTTGACGTCATTTTAACAATGACGTTGAAAAATGATTGTGATTATGTTAGAATAGTAAACGTTAACGATCTTTACAGGCAATGACGAAGCAAGTACCCCGCATGGAAAGCTGAAGCGAACCGGGCATGGTGAGAGCCGGGAGCAAGTACGGGCGGAGGGAAAATCTCTTCCGAGCCGCAGGCTGAACCCGAGTAAGCCTCGCCGGTTATTCCCCGTTACGGAACAGCGTATGTCGGTACGTCACAATCAGGTGGTTAAACGTTTAGGTTTGGAAATAAAGACCTGCGCCCTGTTTGGGTGCGGGTCTTTTTTGTATAAGGAGGAATCTGTTTTGTATCAAAAAGTCGATACCAATCTGAATTTCGTCGAACGCGAAAAAGCCGTCCGCGATTTCTGGAAAGAAAATGCCATCGCCACCCGCGCTGTCGATCAGCGTAAAGGAAACGATACGTTTACGTTTTATGACGGCCCGCCGACGGCAAACGGCAAACCGCATATCGGTCACGTTCTGACGCGTGTCATCAAAGATATGCTGCCGCGTTTCCAGTCGATGAAAGGCAAATACGTCCTGCGTAAAGCCGGTTGGGATACGCACGGCCTGCCGGTTGAACTCGAAGTCGAGAAAATGCTCGGCATCAACGGCAAGGAACAGATTGAAGAATACGGCATTGAACCGTTCATCAAGAAGTGCCGTGAGTCTGTTTGGAAATACAAAGGCATGTGGGAAGAATTCTCCGACGTCGTCGGTTTCTGGGCTGACATGGATCATCCGTACATCACGTACGAAAATGACTTCATCGAATCCGAATGGTGGGCGCTGAAGGAAATCTGGAAGAAAGGCCTCCTGTACAAAGGCTACAAAGTCGTTCCGTACTGCCCGCGCTGCGGCACGCCGCTTTCGTCGCACGAAGTTGCGCAGGGTTATAAAGATGTCACGGAACGCTCCGCGATGGTCACGTTCCGCTGCCTTGACGATGACGCCTATTATCTCGCATGGACGACGACGCCGTGGACGCTGCCGTCAAACCTGGCACTCTGCGTCAACCCGGATGTCGATTACGTCAAAGTCCGCGTCGGTGACACGAACTATATCCTCGCCGAAGCACTCGTTGACAGCGTTTTCGCCGGCGTCGAAGGCGACCGCGAAGTCCTTGCGAAATACAAAGGTAAAGATCTCGAAGGCCGCGAATATGAGCCGCTTTATCCGTATGCGGTCGAGATCGTCAAAAAACAGCCGGGCAAACGCGCATTTGTCGTCGTTTGCGACAATTATGTCACGACGGAAGACGGCACGGGCATCGTCCATATCGCCCCGGCATTCGGTGAAGACGATAACCGCGTCTGCCGCGAAAACGGTATCGCATTTGTCAATTTCGTCAACGGCAAAGGCGAGCTGACGGAAGAGACGGACTGGCCGGGCGTATTCGTCAAAAAAGCCGATCCGCTCGTTCTCGAAGACCTCGAAAAACAGGGCAAACTCTTCAAAGCTCCGGAATTTACGCATAGCTATCCGCATTGCTGGCGCTGCGACACGCCGCTCATTTACTACGCGCGTGCCTCGTGGTTTATCCGCATGACGGATGTCAAAGACGATCTCGTTGCGAACAACAACACGGTCAACTGGATCCCGAAAACGATCGGCGAAGGCCGTTTTGGCAACTGGCTCGAGCACGTACAGGATTGGGGACTTTCCCGTAACCGTTATTGGGGCACGCCGCTGCCGGCTTGGGAGTGCAGTGAGTGCGGACATACGCACGTCATCGGTTCGATCGAAGAACTCAAGAGCATGTCGGACAACTGCCCGGATGACATCGAACTCCATCGTCCGTACGTTGACCAGGTCACGATCAAATGCCCGAAATGCGGCGGCGAAATGCACCGTGTTCCGGAAGTCATCGACTGCTGGTTTGACTCCGGTTCCATGCCGTTTGCCCAGTGGCATTATCCGTTTGAAAACAAGGAACTCTTCGAGCGTCGTTTCCCGGCTGATTTCATTTCCGAAGCCGTCGACCAGACGCGCGGCTGGTTCTATTCGCTGATCGCGATTTCGACGCTGCTCTTTAACAAGAGCGCATATAAGAACGTCATCGTTCTCGGACACGTTCAGGACGAAAACGGTCAGAAGATGAGTAAGTCGAAAGGCAATGCCGTCGACCCGATGGATGCACTGCGCAAACACGGCGCCGATGCGATTCGCTGGTATTTCTACAGCAACAGTGCACCGTGGCTCCCGAACCGTTATCACGATAAAGCCGTTCAGGAAGGCCAGCGCAAGTTCATGGGCACGCTCTGGAATACGTACGCATTCTATGTACTCTACGCCGAGATCGATCAATTTGACCCGACGAAGTACACGCTTGACTATGACAAACTGCCGGTTATGGATAAATGGTGCCTCTCGCGTCTCAACACGATGGTCAAAGATGTCGATTATGACCTCAGTAACTACCGTGTCACGGAAGCATCGAAAGCGCTGCAGAAGTTCGTTGACGAACTTTCGAACTGGTATGTCCGCCGCAGCCGCAGCCGTTTCTGGGCAAAAGGCATGGAGCAGGACAAGATCAATGCGTACATGACGCTTTGGACGGCTCTCGTAACGCTCGCGAAAACCGCGGCTCCGATGATCCCGTTCATCACGGAAAGCATTTACCGCAACCTCGTCTGCAGCGTCGACAAAGAGGCTCCGATTTCCGTCCATCTCTGCGACTTCCCGCAGGCCAATGAGGCATATATTGACACCGAGCTCGAGAAAAACATGGAACTCGTCCTCGAGATCGTCGTTCTCGGCCGCTCCGCCCGCAACGAAGCCAACATCAAGAACCGTCAGCCGATCGGCCATATGTATGTCAAAGCCGAATACGAACTGCCGGAGTTCTTCAAGAAGATCGTCGAGGAAGAGCTCAACGTTAAGAACGTCGCGTTCAAGGATGACATGGAAGCGTACCTCACGTATCACTTCAAACCGCAGTTCCACGTCCTCGGACCGAAAGTCGGCCGCAAGATGGGCGCCGTAAAGAAAGCTCTCGAAAACGTCAACGGCCACAAAGCGAAAGCCGAACTCGACACGACGGGTCAGCTCGTCCTCGAACTCGCCGACGGTCCTGTCACGCTGACGCCGGAAGATGTCGATGTCGTCACGGCGCAGACGGAAGGCTATAACTGCCAGCAGTACAACGGTGTAACGATCGCGCTCGAAACAACCTTGACGCCGGAACTCATCAACGAAGGCTATGTCCGCGAGATCGTCAGCAAGATCCAGACGATGCGCAAGGAAAACGGCTACGAGGTTACGGATCATATCACGGTTTACCTCAAAGGCAACGAGAAACTCGAAGCCCTTATCAAAGCCAACGAGTCCTATCTCCGCAGCATCACGCTGACGGACAACGTCGTTTACGGCGAAGTGGACGGTCATGCGAAAGACTGGAATATCAACGGCGAAGCGGTTACGCTCGCAGTGAAATAATCGTCGGGCGGTGCCAGCCGCCTGACAGACGAAAGTCCCTTCTCCTGTGGGAGAGGGGACTTTTTGTTCGCCGTTATTCAGAGGATTTTTTAACAGCTGACGCGGAAATGAACGTTCCGGAGTCAGTCGAGGTGCATGGTGTAATGCAACACGTTTGATTTTACGGTTGAGGATAAAATATAATAGAATTAACAGCGTATGTTGAGGCGGATAAGGGTGTTTCGGTAAAATACGGAGGGTGGCAGATGGACGAGAAAGCAATATGCACGTGGGCAAAACATGACGAATATTCACGGCAATATCACGATGAAGAATGGTGCGTGCCGCATTTTGACGACCGGTATCTGTTTGAGATGCTGATCCTCGAGGGCGCGCAGGCGGGGCTTTCGTGGCTTACGATCCTCAAAAAGCGCGAGGGTTATCGTCAGGCGTTTCATAACTTTGACATTGACATGTGCGCGGCGCTGACGGACGAGGAACTCGGGTCGATCTGCGAGACCGGCGATATCATCCGCAATAAACTCAAGATCAAGTCCGTGCGCACGAATGCGCGCGTCGTGCAGAAAATCCGGGAAGAGTACGGCTCGTTTGCCGCGTATATCTGGCATTTTACAAACGGACAGCGCGTCGTAAACGATTTGCCGGAGGGCGCGCCGCTCCCGGCTTCATCACCGCTTTCGGAAACGGTCAGCAAAGACCTCAAGAAACGCGGCGCCGTGTTCGTCGGCCCGGTGATTATTTACTCGTATTTACAGGCCGCGGGCGTCATCGACGATCATGTGAACACCTGCCCGTTT
>CACXCC010000003.1 GCA_902766015.1 uncultured Veillonellaceae bacterium | reverse complement strand
TTTTTTGTGCGAGAGGAAATATTGTATCATATCGGATCCGGTTTATTCGTACCAGCCGAAGAGGGATTTCCCTTCGTCGAGCGTATGAATCGCGGACATTTCGTCCGCGGTCAGCATGAAATCGAAGAGCGCCAGATTTTCATTCAACCGTTCGACGCGGCTCGTCTTTGCGATTGTCGGGATACGGCGCTGAATGAGATATTTCAGCGCGATTTGACCTGTTGTTTTACCGTGATCGGAGGCGATGTCTTTTAGGATCGGTTCGGAGAAAATAGGGCGCTGACCTTCGGTGAACGGAGCCCAGGCCTGCATGACCGTTCCGTAAGACGCCATGGCGCGTTGGAGGTTTTCTTTCACGTAATAGACGTGGCTTTCAACCTGATTGACGGCGGGAATGACGCCGCATTTCCGGACGAAATTCGTATATTCCCGCTGACTGAAATTCGAAATGCCGATATGGCGGACGAGGCCTTCTTGCCGCGCCTCTTTCATGGCTTCGTACATGTCAAGCGACGATGCATACGGTTCGTGGATAAGCAGCAGATCGATGTAGTCGAGGCCGAGATTTTTCAGGGAATCCTCGATGGCGCGTTTCGTTTTTTCGTAAGTCGTATCGGGGTTAAATATTTTTGTCGTAATAAAGAGGTCGGAACGGCTGTGTCCCGCTTTGCGGATGCCGCGTCCGACTTCTTTTTCATTGCCGTACATACGCGCCGTGTCAATGAGTGTATACCCCTGTTCGATCGCGGCGGCGACAATATTGACGCACGTATCGCCGCGCAGATCCCACGTGCCGAGTCCGAAGACGGGCATGGTATCGCCGTTATGAAAATGTACATATTCCATAGGTATTCCCCTTGTATATCTTATTGGCGTTTATAAATTTCTCTGCGATGAGCGATTTCAAAAAGAAAAATAATCAGTTCGTCATCGTGTATTTCTGCAAAGAGGCGATAATCACCTACGCGGTAACGCCAAATCCCTTTCAAATTCCCGGTCAAAGCTTTACCGTGCAGTCGGGGATCCGTGGTATCGACTAGGTTTTTGACAATCCAATTCTTGATGACACGGACGGTTGGCTTATCCAATTTTTTTAGCTCTTTGACGGCATGTTCGGAGAATTTTACATGATACATCAGACGCCTAACTCCTTCCAGACATCTTCGTGATCATAGATTTTTTCCTTTTTCATGAGCTCTCTGGCATGGAGAATCCGGTCTTCATCGAGGTTCATATCATCTTCGATTTTTTCCAGAATGACGTCACGGATAAAAGAAGAAAGGTTAAGATTATTGGCTGATACATAAGTTTGAATCAGTTTATTTTCTTCGTCGCTGACGCGAAGGGAAATGGTGCTCATAATAAGGCCTCCTGTCGTGTAATACAAGTAATACAATTTCTAAGAAGAGTATAGCAAAAAATCATCAAAAAATCAAAGCGTTCATGTTTGCACGAAAGCGCGAAATTTGGATGTGCGTACGGAGCAGGAATTTCAAGAAGGGCATATCCCTCACGCCGTCAACATCCCGAATGAAACCATCGGGAAAGAACCGCCGGAATTGCTTGCCGACAAAGATCAAATGATTCTCGTGTACTGCCGCAGCGGCCGCCGCAGTAAGGAGGCCGCACAAAAACTTGTCGATCTGGGCTATAACAATATCGTTGAGTTTGGCGGCATCATCGAGTGGAAAGGCGAGGTCGTATCCGGATCACATTGATTCGATTGAAAATCCCGTGATGGGTTTATTCGGTCAAAGAAAATCCCCGTGCGCACTGTTACGGTGCGGGTACGGGGATTTTTGTTTGTAGTAAAGGATCATGATCCGGCGGCTGATGTCGTCCGAATCATTGCGGTGGGTATGCGGAGCAGTTATTTTAAGTTTTCCCGGAAAAATGCCGTGATCTTGTCAAAGGGGATTTTTTCCGTATCGTAGAGATCGGTATGGCTGGCATCCGGGACGATGAGGAGTTCTTTATTCACTGCGTATTTACCGGACGTGAGTTTCCGGTAGGCTGTTTCACTGAAATAGCGGGAATGAGCCTTTTCTCCGTGGATGACAAGGACCGGCGTGCGGATTTCATCCGCGTAGGCGAGGATCGGTGTGTTGATGAGGGAAAGACCGGATGTGCTATTCCAACCGGCATTGGAGTTTACCGAGCGGGCGTGATATCCGCGCTTCGTCTTATAATAGGCATGGTAATCCTTTACAAACTGCGGCGCATCAGCGGGAAGCGGATCGATGACGCCGCCGGCTTTTGCGTACGTCCCTTTGAGATAGTCAATGGTGCGCTGATCGTTCAACGCTTTCTTTGCCGCGTAGCGGGACTCTTCGTTGTCGCCCGCGTCAAAATATTCGTTAGCCGAAACGCGATGCATGTCATACATCGTCGAAGCTACCGTTGCCTTGACACGAGTGTCCATTGCCGCGTCGTTGAGGGCAATACCGCCCCAGCCGCAGATTCCGATAATACCGATGCGGTCTGCATTTACGTCAGGCCGGTTTGAGAGGTAATCGACAGCTGCCGAGAAATCTTCCGTGTTGATGTCCAAGGATGCTACGTCACGGACATTGCCGCCGCTTTCGCCGGTAAATGACGGATCAAATGCGATGGTGAGGAAACCGCGTTCCGCCATAGTCTGAGCATAAAGGCCGGAAGACTGTTCCTTTACGGCACCGAAAGGCCCCGCTACCGCAATAGCTGCCAATTTTTCATCCTTTGCGGCGCTTTTCGGTTTATATACGTCTGCTGCGAGAGTAATGCCGTAGCGATTGTGGAACGTGACTTTTTCGTGGGTGACGTTTTGACTCTGCGGGAATACTTTGTCCCATTCATTTGTCATAGTTAATTTCTCCTCCTGAAATACGGTCTGCTGCGTTTGCTGTTTATCTGCAACGGGAGCTGCAAACGTTACGGCAGTCCCGCCGAAACTCGTACTGAAAACAAAAGAACTCAGCAACAGGGCGCTCAATAGGCTGTTTTTCTTTGTCAGGAATTTTTTCATGGCGATGTCCTTTCTCCGGGAGTGTGCTGCGATCCGAATGTTTTTACGGAATAGGTTTCTTTTCCTATCAATTCCATTGTACAAAAACAGCCCTGATATTTCCAATACTTATATAACATTGCCGGTAATACGTTTTACGCATGTATCTGAGACCGGATATTCTGTTTCTTCGGCAAGAGAAAATCCCCGTGCACACCGTTACGGTGCGGCACGGGGATTTTTATCGGGACATAGCGTGTATCAGTCGCAGAATACATATTTTTTCAGGCGGTCGAACGCCTCGACGACTTTGGCGTGCGGCAGGGCGAGATTGACGCGGATGCCGTACGATAATACGTTTGACTATGGTAACTCGCGGATTTCTTTCCGTCATGACAAAAGTCCTTTATATTCTTTCAACCTGTATAAGCATCATCTATTGTATTCTTAAAATTTTGCTTTTCCAGCCATTTCCGTTCTTCTTCATTTTCGGGAATATCGATCCGCTCAATCTTGAAGATGACCGGCCTGGTACCATCATTACAGCAGGTAATCATCATACGTTCATCATTCGTCCACTTGTGCATGATGGAGCCTCCCTGCAAGGCCGTATAGACATAGCGGCTGATGGCATCCCAGGCCTCACCGCAGAATCTCCCGTTCATCAGGTGGTAGAAATCATCCTGCTGGGGCGTCCTCTTTAAAATGAATTCATCACCTGGTTTGAAACAAGGACAAGGC
>CACXCC010000002.1 GCA_902766015.1 uncultured Veillonellaceae bacterium | reverse complement strand
GCATAGCCGTCCACCTTGATGCACTTAACCATGCCGCCGTTTTCGATAACGGCATTGAACACCTTGAAGTCAGAGCCTTTGACGTATTCGGAGATATCCTGCAGTTCCATACCGAAACGCAGATCCGGTTTATCAGAACCGAAACGATCCATTGCTTCATCCCACGGCATACGCTGGAACGGCGTCGGAACGTCAATGTCAAGCGATTTCTTGAAGAGATCCTTGATCATCGCTTCCATGAGCGTCAGGATGTAGTCCTGATCGACAAAGGACATCTCGATATCGAGCTGCGTGAATTCCGGCTGACGATCGGCACGAAGGTCTTCGTCGCGGAAGCAGCGGACAATCTGGAAATATTTCTCATAGCCGGCAACCATAAGCAGCTGTTTGAAGATCTGCGGAGACTGCGGCAGAGCGTAGAATTTACCCGGGTTCAAACGGCTCGGAACGAGGAAGTCGCGAGCGCCTTCCGGCGTGCTCTTGCAGAGCATCGGCGTTTCGATTTCGAGGAAATCGTGAGCGTCAAAGAAATCGCGCAGGATCTTGGCAACGCGGTGACGCAGAATCAGGTTTTTCTGCATTTCCGGGCGGCGCAGATCGAGGTAACGGTAACGCAGGCGAACGCGTTCGTCAACGTCAACACCGTCCTGGACGTAGAACGGCGGCGTTTTCGACTCGTTGAGAATACGCAGTTCTTCGCAGACGACTTCGATCTCGCCCGTTTCCATATTCGGGTTGACCGTTTCCTCGCTGCGTGCACGAACCTTGCCGCGTACGCCGATAACGTACTCGGAACGAAGAGATTCGGCCTTGTGGAACGTGCCTTCCGTCATAGCGGCTTCGTCGAAGACAATCTGAACATAACCGGAACGGTCACGCATGTCAACGAAAATCAATCCGCCATGGTCACGGCGTCGGGATACCCAGCCGCACAGGACAACTTCCTGTCCGACTTCTGTCTTGCGGAGCGCACCACAATGATGGTCGCGCTTCATTCCTTCTAATGTTTCCATTAACCATTCACCTCAGCATATAGCTTTTCTATAATTGTTGGGAAAGGAACCTTTTGCTGCTCGCTGGTTTCCATGTTCTTGAGCATCGCACACGATTCCTTGACCTCATCTTCACCGATGATCAGGGCAAAACGGGCGCCGGCTTTATTCGCCTGTTTCATTTGCGCCTTCATACTGCGTCCGGCGTAATCCATCCCCGCCGTGAGTCCTGCGCGGCGAAGCTGCGTAAGTAACGCAAACGCGGGCTGTTTTGCCGCATCGCCGAGCGCGACGACGAAGACATCCGTCGTCTTTTTGACGTCAGGCAGCAGATTCTGTTTCTCGAGAGCAAGGAGTACGCGCTCGAGACCGGTCGCAAATCCTACGGCGGGGGTCGGCTTGCCGCCGATTTCCTCGACCAGACCATCGTAACGGCCTCCTCCGGCAACGGCGCTTTGCGCACCGAGCGGCGGATATTTGATTTCAAAAGCCGTCTTCGTATAATAGTCTAACCCTCTTACCAGTCGTGAGTCAAGCGTAAAAGCAACGCCGGCTTCTTTGAGGTAAGCCTGAACCGTTTCGAAATGTTCTTTGCACTCGTCGCAGAGGCAGTCCGTAATCGCCGGCGCGTCTTTCATAAACGGTTTGTCCGCGTCAACTTTGCAATCGAGGATACGAAGCGGACTGCGTTCAAAGCGGTCTTTGCAGTCATCGCAGAGATCGTCGAGTTTGTCACGGAAATAATCCTGCAGCATTTTGCGGTAAATCGGGCGGCATTTCGGGCAGCCGACCGAATTCAGGCTCAGTTCGAGATTTTTCAGTCCGAGCGACTGCAGAAAATCGACGGCAAGCATAATGACTTCGGCGTCAACAGCCGGATTTTCCTCACCGAGTGCCTCAATGCCGAACTGATGAAATTCACGCATACGTCCGGCCTGCGGGCGATCATAGCGGAACATCGAACCGATATAGAACAGTTTGACAAGCGAATTATCGCCGTAAAGTTTGTTCTGCAGGTATGCACGTACGGCAGACGCCGTATTTTCCGGACGCAGCGTGATGCTTCGTCCCCCGCGATCCGTAAACGTGTACATTTCCTTATCAACGACGTCGGTTCCCTCGCCGATGCCGCGGTGGAACAATTCCGTGTGCTCAAAAAGCGGCGTACGGATTTCTTCGTATCCGTAACGACGGCAGAGATCGCGGATTTTTGACTCCACATAGGTCCATTCGCCTACGGCTGCAGGCAAAATGTCCTTTGTTCCCCTTGGGGCATTAGTCAGCATAAAAAGTCTCCCCTTATTTTCCGTAGACTTCTTCTAAAAGGAGCCTGCGTTTTTCGATATATTCGTCAATGTCACGCAGATACGTGACGAGATCCTTGGCGTTAAATACAGAGCGGATGCGGTGTGCACGGTGATCGACGACTTTTGTCGCCGCAGCGCCTCCCATGCCGAAAATCGTTTGATGTTCTTCCATAATCTGGATGTTATACATGCCTTCCGCACCCGGAAGGCAGCAGCCGATATTTTCAAGGTCGCCGCTCATATAGCCCTGGCGATACAGATAGTACGGTTTCATGCCGCATTTGTCGATAAATGCGAGCGCCGTTTTTGACATGCGGCGCGTTTCCGCGTCACCCGGCAGTTCGACATGCGTTTCTTCCATAATGCGTTTGAGACGCGAGCCGCGTTTCAACGCGAGCGCATGGAGTGTGATGTCATCGGGATGAAGTGCCGTGACTTTTTCCATCGTATCGCGCACATCGGCTTCGGTCTCTCCCGGCAGTCCAAGAATGAGATCCATGTTAATATGCGGGATCCCCGCTTCACGCAGACTGTGAAACATCGTCACGATATCATCCGGCGTATGTTGACGGCCGATGCGTTGAAGCGTTCTCAGCTGCATCGTCTGCGGATTGACACTGACGCGTGTCACGCCGTATTCCTTCATGCAGGCGATCTTGTCTGACGTCAAACTGTCCGGGCGCCCCGCTTCAACAGTAAACTCGACGATTCCCGGATGGTAAAACGCCTTCACGACCAGCGAAACCATCTCACGGAACAAATCATCCGGCAAACTCGTCGGTGTTCCGCCGCCGATATAAATGTTCTGGACATGCAGTCCGTAACGGTCAATCGCCGTTTTGACGGATGCTATATCCTTCGACAAAGCCTGCATGAATTCCTGCAGGACAGGACGTTTCGGCAAAACGTTTGACGGGAACGAACAATAGAGGCAACGTGTCAGACAGAACGGAATACCGATGTAGACACTGACGGTTTTTTCGTCCGACGTCGCGAGAAACGGCAGCTGACGAAACGCCATCGGCGTAATGAGGCGCGCTTTTTCCTCACTGCAGGCATAATCCGCCCGCAAACGACGAACAATCGCCTCTTCGTCAAGTCCCGCGCGGATCCAGCGATGGACGATTTTCGTCGGACGCACGCCGTGAAGAATCCCCCACGGTGCCGGTTCCATTCCGAGATCGTGCAGGAAAATACGGTAGAGGTTCAACTTGACGAGTCGATGAACGCAGGCGCGTTCGTGTTCGTCTGCCGTCCCCGTGTCAACATAACGGAAAACCTGCTCCCGCCCCGTCCGGTCAAAGAGGATAAGCTTCGTCTCTACCGTCGGCAAATCGCCGGGAAGTCGGCGATTGACAACGGAAATCTGCTCATAATCCGTCTCCTCCCGCGGTCCCGTAATGCGGATTTTGAAGAGATTGATGACTTCGCGTACGATTTTGACAATGACTTCCTGCCGGCTGTTGATGGTCAGGGTTTTAATGTTCACCGTTTGCCTGACACTCCTTGCAAATGCCGAAGAATTTGACCTGATGATCCTCGATCTTAAAACCGGATTTCTCCGCAATATCTTTCTCGAGATCGTCGAGCAGATCATCCTCGAACTCGAAGACGCGGCCGCATTTCGTGCAGATCAGATGGTGATGATGATGCGAAGACGGATCTGTCGTATTGACTTCATAACGGCTGCAGCCGTCGCCGAACTCCATTTTCTGCAGGATCCCGAGTTCCGAGAGCAGTTCGAGGCTGCGGTAAACGGTCGCGAGTCCGATCTCGGATTTATTGTCGCGTAAAATACCATGAACATCCTCGGCACTCAAATGCTCTCCCGGATGATCGAGAAAAATCTGCAGTACAATCTGGCGCTGCGGCGTCATTTTGTGTTGTCGCGCCTGCAGGCGCTTTTTCAAATCTTCCATGGTAAATGTTTTCGGCATAGTTTCAACCCCTTATCTCATGATTTCCTGCCTTTCGTTGCAGGATATAATTATCGTATAGAAATATATGTATTATAGCAGACCGACCGCAAAAAGACAAATAGTGAGACGTGTCCTTTATGCGCTTACTCCCGTTCGGAAGAGCCCATCGCACGACGAACACTGTAGACGTCTTTCAGTCGGCGCATCTTTGTCATAATCTGGTTAACCTGGGTCGCGCTTTTGACTTCGAGGCCAATGCGGACTGTCGTTGTCTTGTTACTGCGATTTGGGCTCGCGTTGATGTTGTGGATGTTGATTTTCATCTCGGAAGGAATCGCGAGGAGTTCTGTCAGCATGCCGCTGCGGTCGTTACAGACAATCGAAAGCTCGACCGTATAATCCTTGTCGAGTCCGACATCCCAGCTGACTTCGATCATACGCGAGAAATCCGTGCCGTTCAGCACGTTCGGACAGTCAGAACGATGAACCGTAACACCGCGCCCGCGTGTGATATATCCCGTAATCGGATCGCCCGGAACCGGATTGCAGCAACGGGCAAGACGAACCATGACGCCGCCTTCGCCTTCGACGAGGACACCGTGACTTGACTTTGCCTTCTGACCGCGCTGCGGCTGTTTGAGTTCGGAGAGCATTTTGGACACATCCGGCGGCGTCGCGTTTTTGATGTCTTCTTTATAGAGGTCAATGAGTTTCGTGACGATACCGTGCAGGGCAATTCCGCCGTAGCCGATCTGAGCGAGTAAGTCATCCTGACCCTGAATGTTGAGTTTTTTCGCGACAGCTTCGATGCGGTCATCCTTCAGGAATTCTTTCGGCGCGTAGCCGAGGCGCTTCGCTTCTTCCTTGATCATCTCGCGGCCGCGCTCGATATTTTCTTCGCGTTTCTGCTTCTTGAACCACTGACGAATTTTGCTGCGTGTCTGTGACGAAGCGACGATGTTCAGCCAGTCGCGGCTCGGTCCTGCATTGGATTTGTTCGTGATGACGGAAACGATATCGCCGTTTTTGAGTTTGTATTCGAGCGGCACCATCTTGCCGTTGACTTTTGCGCCGACACAGTGATGACCGACTTCCGTATGAATATGGTAGGCAAAGTCGATCGGGTTTGACCCTTTCGGCAGGTCGATGACGTCGCCTTTCGGCGTAAAGACAAAGACTTCATCGGAGAAAATGTCAACTTTGAGTGCCTCGAAATACTCTTTCGGGTCGCTGAGTTCGTGCTGGAGATTGACCATCTGACGCAGCCACGACATTTTCTGATCCGTTTCGCTGACGGCACCGACGCTTTTCCCCGTTTCCTTGTATTTCCAATGCGCCGCGACACCGTATTCGGAAACCTGATGCATCGCAAACGTGCGGATCTGGATTTCGAGCGGATAGCCGCGCGTCATAACCGTCGTGTGCAGGGACTGATACCCGTTCGATTTCGGCATGGCGATATAATCCTTGAACCGTCCCGGCATCGGTTTCCACATGGCGTGGATGACACCGAGAACGCCGTAACAGTCCTTGACGGTATTCACAAGTACGCGTACGGCGGACAGATCGTAGATCTCGTTGATCGTCTTATTGTCGCGCTTCATCTTCTTGTAAATGCTGTAGAAATGCTTGGCGCGGCCGTTGATTTCCGCGTCAATATGCGCTTCCTGCAGTTTCTGACGGATCTGCTCGATCGAACTGTCAATGAATGCCTGACGCTCTTGACGTTTGCGTTTGACGCTTTCGACGAGGCTGTAGTACGAATCGGGCTCCAAATAGCGCAAGCAGAGATCTTCGAGCTCCCATTTAATGTTTGAAATACCGAGACGGTTCGCGAGCGGTGCGTAAATTTCGATCGTCTCGCGCGCGATACGGACCTGTTTATCGGGACGCATGTACTTGAGCGTACGCATATTGTGCAGGCGGTCGGCGAGTTTGATCATGATGACGCGGATGTCCTTTGCCATCGCGAGGAACATTTTTCGGTAATTTTCGAGCTGAACTTCTTCCTTGGACTTATACTTGATGCGGCCGAGTTTCGTGACGCCGTCGATGAGCATCGCGACTTCCTCGCCGAACATCTCTTTCATCTGATCGAGCGTGTAAATCGTATCCTCGACGACATCATGCAGCAATGCCGCGCTGACGGTCACGTCATCGATATGGAGTTCCGTCAAAATCTCCGCGACATGGAGCGGATGAATGATATAAGCCTCACCGGATACACGCACCTGCCCCTTATGCGCCCTTTCCGCGAGTTCGTATGCTTTCCGGATGAGTGCAATATCGGCGTCGGGCTGGTATGATTTGACTGCGTTGATAATGGTATCGATGGTTACTGGTTCTTTGACGATCTTCATATATCCCACTCCTTCGCTGCGCCTTGATCCATATGGTGTCGAAACGTCGGTGAGTCCTGCAGGTTCATCTTCCCTTGAACCGGCAGAAATGCGAAACCGCGCTTCCCCCGATTTTCAAGCAGATGGAGTTCTTCAAAAATCCGCAGTCCGAGCAGCAGGGAATAATACGACATGTTCCCGGCCGTCATGTTGTAACGGTCGGCAAGCTGCAGGGACGTATACGGTACCGCCCCGTTTGTACCGCGCAATCCGTATAAAAACCGGTAAAGCGAGGCAAGCATGGTACGATCCGGCGCGACGCGTTCGGTCTCAGCCGGACGCATCGAATCGATCATACACTGCACGGAGCGGAAACCGTTCCATTCGTGAACGGACGGAACGTAAACGAAATCCAGCGTTTCTCTATTGACAATATTACAATATTCGCCCTTATTCCAGAAAATTCCTGTATAATTTTGCGTATTTTTCTCAAATTGAAAGCGTAAATGCTGATTTTCTTTCCCCATCGTGCGCGCGCGGTCCGCCTGAACGCTCCGGACACCGAAAAGCGGCTGCGGATTACCCATGCCGTACGGTTCGAGACGGTTGATCTTTTCGACGAGTTTCTCCGTGACGTCAAGCGGATCGAGTTCGGCTTCGATCGTAACGGACGGGATATAGTCTTCGGGTTTTAAAACCGATGCCGCCTGCGCCGCGAAGTCACGTCGGAATTGATCGAGATTTTCTTCATTCAGCGAAAGCCCCGCTGCCTGCGCGTGACCGCCGAATTGAATAAGATCATCCGTACACGCCTGCAGTCCTTCGTACATGTTGAACCCTTCGATACTGCGGCACGATCCTTTACAGACGCCGTCATCCTGAATCGTGCAGACGACCGTCGGTTTATAATACAGTTCGACAAGACGTGACGCAACGATACCGATGACACCGGGATGCCAGCCTTTACCGGCAACGACAATTGCCGACATCTGCTCGGGATGATACGGGGCGAGCTGTTCCTGCGCCGCAGCGAGGATGTTTCGCTCAACACTGCGTCGTTCTTCATTAAGCGCATTGAGTTCCTGCGCGATCTGCTGCGCTTCGTTCGCGTCATTTGTCGTGAGCAGTTTGACCCCCTGCTGCGCCGTTGCGATACGTCCTGCTGCATTGAGCCGCGGCGCCATTTGGAAACCGATGTGGCCTGCACGAAGTTCCTT
>CACXCC010000001.1 GCA_902766015.1 uncultured Veillonellaceae bacterium | reverse complement strand
TTCTGACCGCCGAATCCCGGATTGACGGTCATAATGAGTACCTGGTCGACATCCTGCACGAGTTCTTCGATCATCGCGAGCGACGTGCCCGGATTGATCGCAATTCCGGCTTTGCAACCGCACGATTTGATCTGCTGGATGACACGATGGGCATGCGGTGTCGCCTCGGCATGGAACGTGATGATATCGGCACCGGCTTTTACAAATGCCTCGATATACTGTTCCGGATGTTCGATCATCAGATGAACGTCAAAGACTGCATCCGTTACGGGACGCAGGCTTTTAACGACAAGCGGTCCGATCGTAATATTCGGTACAAAATGACCGTCCATGACGTCAATGTGGATGTAATCGGCGCCGGCATCGACGACCTTTTTGACATCATCGGCCAAATATCCGAAATCGGCCGAAAGGATAGATGGAGCGACTTTGATCATTTATATTCCTTCTTTCGCTGCTGTAACGCATTGGTTTTGACGTCATCGAGAATCGTCAGATATGCGTCGTAACGTTCCCGGGTAATCGATCCCGACTCGACGGCCTGTTTCACGGCACAGTCGGGTTCATGGCTGTGACTGCAGGGCAAAAACCGGCATTTTCCTTCATACGGGCGGAATTCCGGGAAAAGCCACGCCAGTTTCTCGGGCATCAGGCCCGTAAGATCCATCGCGCTGAATCCCGGCGTGTCAACGATATATCCGCCGGCATAAGGCAGAAGCTTTGCCACACGCGTCGTATTGCGCCCGCGTTTAATCTTGTCACTGACCGACCCCGTCGTCAATGCGAGTGACGGGTCAACGGCATTGAGAAGCGACGATTTGCCTACGCCCGAAGGCCCGGCAAAAACCGTCACGCGCCCCGCAAGTACCTGACGCAGATCGTCAATTCCTTCATTTTGTAAGGCGGAAACGCGCAGGACCGGATAACCGATGCGTTCATAATCCGCAAGAAACGCCACAATGTCACCGTCATACAAGTCCTTTTTATTGACACAAATGCGGATTTCGGGAATCCCGGACCACTCGGCAAGCACCAAAAAACGATTGAGGAGCAGCGGATGCAAATCCGGCTCCGCCGCCGCAAAGGTCAAAATAACCTGATCGAGATTGGCAACAGCCGGGCGGCGCAGGAGATTGCGCCGTTCGAGACGTTCCTCGACGACACCGCTTCCGTCCGGAAGATCATCAATCATGACACGGTCTCCGGGCAGCACAGCATCACTTTGACGCCGTTGTTTAAACTTTCCGCGCAGTTTGCATGTCACCATGCCTTCCGCGGTATGCACATAGAAAAAACTGTTGTACGCCTTGATGACGCGTCCTTCGCGCATAGATGCTCCCTTCTGCGTGACCGTTATTTCGTCTTGCCGTTTTCATTTTGACGACTCGGCGCCTGACTTTGGCTTTCTTTATTGACAGCCTGATCGGACTGAGTCTTTTTCGATTCGACTTTCTCATGCTCGGCGATGACGAGCGTGATCGTCGTACCTTCGTCAACTTCGCTTCCGCCTGCCGGAGTCTGCGAAATAACCGTTCCGGCCGCCTGACGGCTGGCCTGTTTCGACGTCGTGACTTTGAGGCCGCGGCTCGTGAGCTGATTCTTAGCCGTGTCAACCGGTGCTCCCGTCACATCGGGGACGGAAATCTTATGAACCTGTTTCCCTTTACTGATCGTGATGTCAACGGTCGTGCCTTTATTGACTTTCGTTCCGGAACGCGGATCCGTCGAGATAACGGTTCCCGCTTCTTCGTCCGAGTTCTTCTCATACACAGACCCGAGCTTCAGCCCCATCTTCTTGAGTTTCGCTTCGGCGTCGGATTTTGACATGCCCTTGAGATCCGGCATTTCAAGCTCCTCGCCGCCCTTGCTGACGTAAATGGTGACAAGGCGTTCTTCCTTGACTTTCGTACCGGCTTCCGGCGTCTGCGAAACGACCTGTCCCGCCGGTACATCCGCGTCGTACGTCTCGGCGACATTGACGCGCAGTTTCTTATCCTCAAGAATCTGACGCGCGAGTGTCATCTGTTTGCCCGTGACGTCAGGCACAACGACTTCCGATGTGCTCCAGAACTTGCCGTAACTCATGAACGCGCCGACAAAGAAACCGAGGATGAGAACCAGGATGAGTCCGCCGATAAACTTCTTCGAACGGAATATCGATGTATTTTCTTCACGGCGCGGTGCGCGGGCATCTGCACTGTAATCCGCGGGTTCATATGCGCGTGTATGACGCGGCGGGATCGGATCTTGGACATTGACCGGCTGCATAACCTGCGTAGCATAAGGATCCCGAACGGGAGGAAGATTTGCACCCTGCTGCCCCGTTGCGATCATCGTACGCGCCTGTTTGATTTCACGCGCAAATTCCGCGCTTGACGGACGCAGTTCCGGATCTTTGCTCATCGCACGTGAAACGAGAATTTCAACGACAGCCGGAATTGACGGGTCAATCTGACGAACCGGAACCGGTTCTTCCTGAACCTGTTTCATCGCGACACTGACGGCATTTTCACCGGTAAACGGCAGTTTTCCCGTGAGCATCTCATAGAGGACGACACCGAGCGAATAGACGTCGGATTTCGGCGTGATCTGCGTACCGCGCGCCTGTTCCGGCGAAAAATAATGCACGGAGCCGACGACATTACCGCTGTACGTCATGGTCGATTCCGTCACGGCGCGGGCAATCCCGAAATCCGCGACTTTGACATGTCCGTCCGGCATCATGAGGATGTTGTGCGGCTTTATGTCACAATGAACGAGATTGTTGTCATGGGCATGAGCCAGTGCGCCTGCGATATCGCCCGCAATATGCAATGCATCGTCAACGGAAAAATGTCCGGCTTCGCGAATTGCTTCTTTTAACGTCGGACCCGGAACATATTCCATCACAATATAATGGTCGCCTTCGGCGACACCGACATCGTAAATATTGACGATGCTCGGGTGAGACAGTCGGGCTGCGGCCTGCGCCTCCCGCTGGAATTTCTCGATAAACTCCGTGTCACTCTTAAATTGTTCATGCAGTATTTTGACTGCAACCGGACGATCCAGCAACAGGTCGCGGGCTTTATAAACGTCGGCCATTCCGCCGCCGCCGATCAGGGTTTCCAATTCGTACCGCTGATCCAGGACACGCTTGTTCATAATCTCGTTCCTCCTATAGTCAAACCTCTATGTCAAACCCTGCTGACAGGTCAGGTCAGGCTCAAAATCATTTTACGGGCAATCGGCGCGGCTTCAATGCCTCCGCCGCCGGCGTTTTCGATGATAATCGCAAACGCAATACGACGGTCGCGCAGTTCGGCGGAGCCGATAAACCAGGCATGGTCTTTTCCGGCCGGATTTTCGGCCGTTCCCGTTTTGCCGACGACGCGAATACCGCTGACACGGGCCGCCGTTCCGGTTCCCTTCGTGACAACTTCTTCCATATAACCGTCAATGCGTTTAGCCATTTCCGGCGTCGTTGCCGTCAACCATTTTTCCGGCGTCGTTTTATGCACAACCGTTCCGCCCGGCGTAATGACCTCGTCGATCAGATACGGTTTCATGATCGTACCGTCATGGGCAAACGCACTGGCGAGGAGTGCCATATGCATCGGCGTCACGAGCAGACTGCTCTGCCCGATCGCCGTTTGCGCCTGATCGCCTTGGGAAAGGGAACCGAACGCCGGAAAATGCGATTTTGTCATCAAAACTTCGCCGCCGATTTCACGGTCAAAGCCAAAACGCTCGAACCCTTTTTTCAGTTTCTCGTCACCGAGACGCATGCCGAGCGTACCAAACGTGACATTGCACGATTCCGTCACGGCCTGTTCCAGATTGACGCGGCCGTGGACTTCGCCGTGGCTCTCGCGGATCGACATTCCGCCGCCGACGTCAAGCACACCGCTGCAGTCAAAAACTTCATTCGGATCCGTGACATGTTCCGTCAGCGCGACATCCGCGATCATCGGCTTGATCGTCGACCCCGGCGGATACAGGCCCTGAACGGCGCGATTGAGAAGCGGACTGTCTTCCTGTTTTGACAACGTCTGCCATTCGGATTCGATGTTGTTCGGGTCATATGCCGGTGAACTGACCATCGCGAGAACGGCGCCCGTGTCAATGTCAACGGCAACGACAGCGCCGCGTCTTCCGGCCATTCCGTCATAAGCGGCCTGTTGTACGTCTGCGTCAATCGTCAATTTGACGTCATTGCCGCGATCGGACTGCAGAAGCTGGGATATCGGTCCCATATGCGTCATGTCAGCCGTAAGTCCGAGAAGTTCCCGGTTTGCGTGGCCTTCGATACCGGCACTGCCGATTTTATCGCCGTTGTATCCCGTGACGGCCGCCATCGACGGCCCCATCGGATAACTGCGGCTTCCGTCGGGACGGTTCTGTGCCAAAACCCGTCCTTTGTCATCAAGGATCGAACCGCGCACGATATCGGCGCGGGCTGCGGCATTACGCGGGTTCAGGGCATTTGACGCCAATTCGTCTCCCTCGACAGCCGTCACGTAGAAAAGATATGCCGTCAGCAAGCCGCAGAGGACAAGCAGGAACGATCCCGCTTTGAGGATTTGACGCTTCAATTTCCAGTCATTCATTGCTCCGCCCCCTTTCTTTCCGGGAAAGGGATACGAGTAAGCCGAGCAGGATAAATCCCGACACCATCGAACTGCCGCCGTAACTGATAAACGGCAGCGTAATTCCCGTCAACGGCAGGAATTTAATGACGCCGGCAATGATAATAAACGCCTGCAAAAGCACGAGTGACGCACATCCGGCCGCAAGCAGCGCTTCACTGTCGCCCTGACGCGTCAAGGCAATCTGAATTCCGCGCCAGAACAGCAATACATAGCAGAGAAGAATCGCGAGTGATCCGACCAGGCCCCATTCCTCGCCGATCGCGGCGAAAATGAAGTCCGTATGGACTTCCGGGATAAATCCCGGATGACCGTAACCGAATCCCGTCCCCCAAATCCCTCCCGTTCCGAAGGAAAACAGCGACTGTACGACCTGATACGCCATACCGGAAGGATCCTGCCACGGATTGAGCCAAATGTCAAAACGCACGCGTACATGACCGAACGCGAGATAGCTGATGACAACGGCCGCGCCGAAAAACAGCAGTGCGAGAAAAACGTAAGACTTACTCCCCGTCGCCATATACGTCATCAGTACCGCGATACCGAAAAACAGCAATGCCGAGCCGAGATCCCGTTCGACGACGAACATGAGGACCGCAAGGCTCCAAATACAAATGAGCGGCGCGATAAACCGCAGCGGCGGCAGACGCAAAAAGAGAATTTTCCGCGCGGGGAGCGTCAAAACGCGACGGTGACTCGAGAGATACGCCGCAAGGAAAAAGACAATGAGAATCTTGCCGAACTCCGAAGGCTGTACGGAAACCGGTCCCAAAACGAGCCAGTTGCGGCTGCCCCCGATTTCCGTGCCGAAAAGAAGCGGTAACCCGAGAATGACAATACAGGCGAGTCCCAACAAATACGGATAATTGAGTAATGAACGCAGCGGACGCCAAAAACGAATAACAAGGAAAAAGACGATGAGTCCCGCCGTAAGCCAACAAACCTGAGGCACGAGAAGTTCCGGCTTCAACCGTGCGATTTCCGTGAGCCCGATACTCGCCAGTGTCAGGATAATCACATAAATATCGGTATCAAGCCCGATATGATGCAGAATATAGTACAAAAATAAGGAAACAATTGCAGCAATACCGAGAACCGCAAGCCATGCTCCCCCTGCAGGAAGCCAATGCAGATATGACGGTACCGCAAAGGTTTGACCTTTCAAAAGCAGGACGCCGAAACCGCAAATCAATATGCCGAGCGGCGCCATGAGCAAGGATTTTTCTTTCATGAATGCCACTTCACCACCAACGCCGTAATATTATCGCGTCCGCCGCAGCGGCGGGCTTCGGCAACAAGCGCCTTTGCCGGATCGGATTCGGGAATCCGAAGCAGGGCCGTAATCGACGAATCATCGACCATATTGGTCAAGCCGTCCGTTGCGAGCAGAAAAACATCCCCGTCCGCAAGCGGAAAACTGCCCGTGTCAACGTCAAGATCCGACCCGATACCGACGGCACGAAGCAGCATGTTCTTCTTCGGATGGGAACGCGCCTCTTCGCGCGTAATCGTTCCCCGCTCAACGAGGCCTTCGACATACGAATGATCGCGGGTGATTTGACGCAGTTCATTGTCACGCAACAGATAAAGACGGCTGTCACCGACATGAGCCCAGCGTGCTTCACCCGACTCCAGATGCAGAATCGTCGCCGTCGTCCCCATGCCCTGATACTCCGGATGGCGCGCAACACAGTTGAGAATTGACCGATTGCCGGCAAGAACCGCGTCGCGCAGATCCGCCGTGCCGATGACGTCATGTCCGGCGAGACATCCGCGCACGGTATCGACAAGAAGACGACTTGCCACTTCTCCGGCCGCGTAACCGCCCATTCCGTCAGCTGCAACGTAAACGGCGGGTTCGAAGACGAGTTCGCTGTCCTCATTCGTTTGGCGGACACAGCCGATGTCCGTCGCCTCATATACCTCGATCACTCCGCTCACCTCTCGAATTTCAGCGTGACAAAACCGACACGGATAACGTCACCCTGTTTTAAATATGCGCTCCCCTTTAGGATTTGCTCATTCAAATACGTATGATTCATACTGCCCAGATCTTCGATGACATATTGACTGCCGCGTCGGAAAATGACGGTATGGTGATGCGAAACATACCGTTCCGGGATCACGATATCGTTATCGCTGCCGCGGCCGATCGAAATCTGATCGTTAAAAGCGAACCGCCGCCCGATCAATTCCTTTTCGCCCGCTTTCTCGACGGTCAAAACGGCTTCATGGTGCGTGACAACAGGCGGTTTTTGTTGTTTGATTTCGCGGCGGACATTCGTGAACATACGCCGGCTTAAATGCAGGACGAACCAGAGAAGCCAGAATAACATCCCGTATTCCAGGACAACCCGCACAATTTTTACGATCAACGCCATGGACGGCAACTTAAATCACCTCATATATCAGGACATTGAGTCCGATCCGAATCCGGTCGCCGTCCCGCAGACAGCAGGTTTCGACCGGACGATCGTTCACGAACGTCCCATTCGTACTTTGCGCATCGTGCAGAATATGACGATGCCGTTCATAAGAAATCCAGGCGTGCAGGCGCGACGCGTTGCTGTCCGTCAGGATAAAATCATTCTTATCGCGCCGTCCGAGATAGATGCGCTTTTCACCGATTTCGAGATACGAGTCTAGATCCGGACCTTCGATGACATTCAGTGATGCCGTCATATGATCTCCCGGCGAAAGCAGCGGCGCCGTAGGCCGATCGAGCATAATCGTATGCGAAGCATTGACGTCATCTTCGCCGTCATCCTGCTCGTGAAACGCCGATTCGAGTTTAAACACGCCCCGCGTCAAACGGCGCTGTTGATGCATATGAATGCGCAGCGTTCCGTCCATGACTTTATCATCGAGAATTACCTGCTTCTCGATCGCTGTATACAATGTATCGTAAATGCGCTGTGCGCAGAGCCGCTGATAATCTTCGTTGCTCAACGTCAATTCGTAGACATTGGGCACGGATTTCTTTTTGCGGTACTTCGCCATTTCGCGTTCCAGTCCTTTAATGAGTTCAACCGGTTCGAGGTCACTGCTGAACTTTTTATTAAAAAATCCTTCAATATGATCTTCGAGGAAGGATTCCAGTCGCACAAGTCCCATGACATGCTCCTTTCCCTGACAGTCATCTGTACGAATTCATTATAACAGATCGCATAAATAATTTATACCCCTTCGTGACTGTCCGTCATTTTCCCTGTAAATGACGATTGCGTAACTGCCCGCAGGCCGCCTGAATGTCCGTGCCCATCTCGCGGCGCACGGTGACGGTCAAATGATGACGTGACAGTATGCGCTCGAACGCGTCAATGCGTGCTGGTGCGGGACGCATGAGATTGCGTTCGACAACCGGATTGATCGGGATGAGGTTGACACTCGCGAGTTTTCCCTGCAGCAGACGGATGAGTTCGCGCGCCTGCTCCTCGCCGTCATTGACGTGATCGATGAGGATATACTCATACGTCACACGCCGTTTCGTGACGTCAGCGTAGTGATCCGCGGCCTCGATGACGTCAGTGAGCGGATATTTGCGTGCGATCGGCATGAGCGTTGCGCGCAGTTCCTGATTCGGCGCGTGCAGCGAAACCGACAGCGAAATCGGCAGTCCTTCCTCGGCAAGGCGGTACATCCCCGGCACGATTCCCGATGTCGAAAGCGTGATATTGCGATAACCGAGGTTCAAAACGTACGGTTCATGCATGAGACGGATAAAGCCGAGCACGGCGTCGTAATTCATTAGTGGTTCGCCGCTGCCCATAATGACGATCGTATTGACATGACCGTCCTGTTCGCGCAGCATTTCCTCGACCGTCATGACCTGGGCAAGCATTTCCCCTGTCGTCAAATTCCGCGCCATACCGTGCAGTGTTGACGCACAGAATGCACAGCCCATATTGCAGCCGGCCTGCGTCGAAACACAGACGCTGTTGCCGTAGGAATGACGCATCAGAACAGTTTCGACGGCCGTTCCGTCCGCAAACTCGAGCAAGAACTTCGTCGTTTGTCCGTCAGCGGAGTCAAGTCGGTCCTTGACGCGCGGTTCGCGGATCGAAAACGCGCCGCTGAGTGCCGCACGCAGATTTTTCGGCAGATTTGTCATGTCATCAAACGAGCGCGCACCCTTTTGATACATCCACTCGGCGATTTGACGGGCACGGTACGCCGGTACTTTGTAATCGGCAAGTGCCTCTTTGAGTTCTGCGAGATTGCAGCCAAAAATATCGTTCACGTGATTTTCCTTATCTTTCTTATTTATCTTACTGATCGGCAGCGCGGCGCAGACGGGCAATGAAAAATCCGTCCGTGCCGTCACGCTGCGGATAAAGCTGGACCATATCTTCCTGACGCTTCTTTTCCGGAAGAAACGAACCGGTACATTCGAGGGAGAACTCCGGATGACGTGTCAAAAAGCTTTCGACGACGGCTTGGTTTTCCGCGCGTTCGATGGTACACGTACTGTAAACGAGAACGCCTCCCGGTTTAACCGCCATGGCCGCTGACGCGAGAATCGCGTACTGCAGTTTCGGCAGTTCGGCGATTTCTTCTTCTGTTTTGCGCCAGCGCGCATCGGGTTTGCGGCGCAGGACGCCGAGTCCCGAACAGGGAGCGTCGACGAGGACGCGGTCGGCTTTACCCGGATAGAGTTTGCCGATGTCACGCGCATCCGTTTTTTTCGTTTCGATCGTCGTGATACCGAGACGCGCTGCGTTTTCCGCGATGCGCTCGAGTTTGTGATCGTAAAGATCGCCGGCGACAATATGTCCCGTATTATGCATCAGTGCGGCCATATGCGTTGTTTTTCCGCCCGGCGCACTGCAGCAGTCAATGATAAACTCGCCGTCCTGCGGTGCAACAACATGCGCGACCAGCATGGAACTTTCGTCCTGAACCTGGCAAAGTCCTTCCTGCAACGGCGCGAGCGTGTCAAGCGAACCGTGCGAACGAATGATGACCCCTTCCGGCGACCATGTTGACGGCTCCGCTTCAGCGCCGGACTCTTTTAACGCGTCAAGCAATCCCTCGCGGTTGGTTTTAAGCGTGTTGACGCGGACGACGAGAGGCGCCTGCGTATTGTCAAAGTCACAAAGTGCCTTTGCTTCGTCAAAACCGAACGCCTTTACCCAACGTCGTACGAGCCACTGCGGATGGAAACTCGCAAGGGCAAGTTCTTCCGTTGCTTTCCCCGGACCGTGCGGAAAAGCAGCCTTTTCCGGTTCGCGAACGGCGCTGCGGAGAATCGCGTTGACAAACTTGGCCGTTCCCGCGTGACCGTATCGCTTCGCAAGATCGACGGACGTATTGCAGGCCGCCGAAGCCGGTACGCGGTCGAGATAAAAAATCTGATAAAGGCCCATTTTAAGAATCAGACGAATCATCGGCAGAATTTTGCGCAGAGGACGGCTGCTGTAACGGCGCAGAATCCAGTCGAGCGTACCGCTCGCTTTGACCGTCCCGTAAACGAGTTCCGTCACAAAACGGCGGTCCTGTTCGGACAGCGGATGACGCCGCATGACTTTGACCAGTGCAACGTTGGCGTAAGCACCCTCTTCTTCAACGGCCTGCAAAACCCGCAATGCCGTTTCGCGTGCTTTATCCATGCGGTTCCTCCTTCTTTTCCGATGAATCTTTCGGGATGACGATCCGCTCGATTTGACGTCTGACTTCATCCATGTCAACGTGTGTATTGTAACACGGTCCGTTCGGGCGGATATTGAGTACACCGACGGCAGGAAGCGGATAAACATCCTGAATGCCGCTCATCAGGTCACGTTCACAGGCGATCGCGAGCACGACTTTCGGACGTGACTTGTAAACGACCTGACGCGCAAGTGTCCCGCCCGTCGCAACAAAAAAGTGAAATCCCATCTCGTCGGCAAGTGTCACAAGTGCGCCGATATCACAGCCGCCGCAACGTTTACAGTTATGCGGATCGCGCGTAATTTTATGCGGACAACTCGCGAGCTGCAGACAATGCGGTGTCAAAACGAGCAGTCGTTCCGCCGGTACGCGGATCTGTTTGCGGTTAAAGAGCAGATTGCTGACGGCAATAAATGACCCTTCAAGCTGACGCCGCGTGACGCCGAACAATTTGCCGAGACGTACCGCCGTCGGAAAAAGCAGATTGATCCACGTATAGGTCTGTTTCTGCAGAATCGAAATATACGGCATACCGCTCACGGCGAGAACAAGATTGACGATGCCGAAAAACGCCACGGCGATAATCAGCGTGAAAATACCGCCGAGAATCCACGGCAGCATCGGCTGAATCCGCGAAAGTCCCGGTACGCCGATATACCAGATCAGGAAAAGCGCAAGCGCGAAAAGCAGTGTCGCAAGGCTGATCATGCCGATAAACAAGCGTTTTTTCGGGCGCCCCGGCATCGGGATCATGACCGGTTGTTTTCCCATAAGAGTCCTCCTCTTAGGCGAAGCGGGCGGGCAGGCTGAACGCATGTCCGTTGAGATAATCCGCCGCCTTCATCTTCTTTTTGCCCGGAGCCTGCAGTTCGAGGATCTCGATGTCAACGTCACCGGCGGCGACAAAGAGTCCCGTTTTCTTGTCGGCTGACGTCACCGTCCCCGGCTCAGCCGTTGCGGCATGATCCGTCAGGCGCGTACGCCAGATTTTATACGTCTTGTCTCCGAGATGCGTATACGCGCCCGGCCACGAATTGAGTCCGCGCACGAGATTGTGGATGGCAGACGCGTTTTTTGACCAGTCGATACAGCCCGTTTCCTTTGTGAGCATCGGCGCATAGTTCGACTCGCCCGTCTGCGGCGTACGCACAAGCGTCCCGTCCGAAAGCTTCGCGAGCGTATCGGCAAGCAGTTCCGCTCCCGTGACGCTGAGTTCGTCATGGAGTTCCTCAAGCGTCATGTCAGGACCGATCTCGACTTCACGTTTCAAAAGCATATCGCCCGTGTCAAGTCCGGCGTCCATGAACATCGTCGTAACGCCCGTTTTTTCCTCACCGTTAATAATGCACCACTGCATCGGTGCAGCCCCCCGGTAATGCGGCAGGAGCGACGCGTGGACATTGATACAGCCGTACTGCGGAATATCAAGGATCTGCTGTGACAAAATCTGACCGAACGCGACGACAACGATGAGTTCCGGTTTCAATTCTTCAAGCACCGGCACGAAATCCGCCGCTTTGACGCGTTTCGGCTGATAAACGGGGATATTATGTTCTTCCGCCCAGACTTTTACGGGCGGCGCCTGCAGTTTATGACCGCGTCCGCGCGGTTTATCCGGCTGCGTGACAACGCCGATGACGTCGGCGATTTCATCGAGTTTGGCGAGGCAGGGAACGGCAAAGTCCGGCGTTCCCATAAAAACCGTACGGAATTTCTTCATGCTTTTTCCTTTCTGCGCAGGCTCTGCGCGATGTCAATGAAAAGCTGACCTTCAAGATGATCGAGCTCGTGCTGAATGCAGCGTGCGAGGAGACCTTTGGCCGTAATATGCTGTTTCTTGCCGAAGCGATTGAGATATTCGGCTTTGACGACAGCGGAACGCTCGACTTCGCCGTAGATATCCGGCACGGAAAGACAGCCTTCCGTGTCAGTGGCCGTGCCCTCGCGGAACGTGATCCTCGGATTGATCAATTCAAGCAGACCGTGATCATCCATGCAGTCAATGACAACGATACGGAGCGGAATGCCGACCTGCGGCGCCGCAAGTCCGACTCCGTCCGCCTGATACATCGTTTCCGCCATATCGTCAAGCAGTTGACGCATCTTTTTATTGATATGCCCTTCTACAGGCTGACAGACTTCCTTCAGTACCGGGTCACCGGCTTTTTTGATTTCGAGAATTGCCATCTTATGCTTCCTTTCCTGTAAACGGTAAATGGTAAATCCGCACGGCATTGCGGTAGAACACGTCATCCCAATGCTCAAACGGGATCATGTATTTCGTAAATTCGATATAGTCTTCGAGGTTTGCGAGCGGCCAGTCCGTACCGAACATAAAGCGGTCGTAACAGTCGAGGTATTCCAGCCAGCCGCGCATACGCTCGAGATACATATGCTTCTTGCGCGTAAACGCCTCAAAATCGGGAATCTTGCCCTCGAGAATACCCGACAGGTCAACGGCGACATTCGGATTCTTCTCGATAACGGCCGCGGCGTCTGTATACCACGGTTCGCCGAAATGACACATGATGAACTGAACGTCACGGAACTTCGTCGCCGCCTCGTCCAGCACAAACGGATGACTGTACTTTAAAAGTGCATCCTCGGACGCCGTGAGCCCCGTATGAACCGCAACCGGCTTGTTGTATTTGACCGCGAGTTCGTAAAACGGCTCCATCCAATCTTCATAGATATAAAACCGCTGATAACCCGGATAGAGCTTCAGACCGACGCACTGCGGATTTTGAAAATGCTCCTCGACGAGTTTCGCCTGTTTTTTGACGTATTCCGGGCCGAGCGGAATACGGTCGAGTCCGACGCAGTAAACGAGGAACGGCGCATACTCCGGCCGCGTATCCTCAAGCGGACGATTCCCCATGACGACGCCGCCGATAATGCCGAGATCTTCGTACACGCTTTTGAGATGCGTCAACGAATTTTCGTGATTTGCGGCCCGCGCGATGCGTTCCGCGTATTCCTCATGCGGAAAAACATGCAAATGTGCGTCAATGATCTTCATGGTTTATCGCTCCCATTCCGCCGCGTCCTGCATAATCTGCAGGACGGTTTCCGCTGCTTTCTGAAGTGAATAAACGGGCAGATACTCAAAGCGGCTGTGGTAATTTTCACCGCCCGAAAAAAGATTCGGACACGGCAGTCCGCGGTACGTGAGCACCGCTCCGTCCGTGCCACCGCGAATCGGCGCGTGTACGGGCGTTACACCGACTTTTCGCATCGCTTCATCCGCAAGTGTCACGAGCTGCGGCACGAGCGTGATCTTTTCTTTCATATTATAGTAGACGTCGTGACTGTCAACCGTAACCGTTCCCTCGCCGTACTTGACATTGAGAAAATCCGCGATCTGCTGCAACAGGGCCTTGCGGCGCGCAAAACCGTCACGGTCAAAGTCACGTACGAGAATCATGATTTCGGCCTCTTCTGTCGTTGCTGTGACATGCGCGACATGGAAAAAGCCCTCATATCTCTCCGTAAACTCCGGTTTTTCCCCGGCCGGAAGCATCTGCTGGAATTCCGCGGCAATTCCCACGGCGTTTTTCATTTTGCCTTTGGCATCACCCGTATGCGAACTGCGCCCTTTGATCGTGATCGTTGCGTTAGCCGCGTTGAAGTTCTCATACTCCATGCCGCCGATGGCGCCGCCGTCAACCGTATAAGCGAAATCGGCGCCGAATGACGCGACGTCAAAATGACTCGTGCCGCGACCGATTTCTTCGTCCGGCGTGATGCCGATGCGGATCTTGCCGTGGCGGATCTCCGGATGATGCAGAAGATATTCCGCCGCCGAAACGATCGCGGTTACCCCGGCTTTGTCATCCGCGCCCAAAAGCGTCGTACCGTCTGTCACAAGGATATCGCCGCAGCGGTAACGAAGCAGTTCCGGATAATCCGTCGGTGACAGGACGATGTTTTCCTTTTCGTTCAGTACGATATCACCGCCGTCATACGTCCTGACGAGCCGCGCCTTGACGGGACCGCCCGGCGCATCCGGACTCGTATCAAGATGGGCGATGAGTCCGAGCACCGGCGCTTCGGGAGCGCCGTTATCCGGAATCGTCGCCGTCACGTAACCGTTTTCGTCAAGGCATGCATCCTTCGCGCCGAGTGCGCGCAGTTCATTGACGAGATGACGGCCGAGTTCAAGCTGATTCGGCGTACTCGGACAAGACTCGCTGTTCTCGGACGACTGCGTGTTATATGAAGCATAATCGAGGAATCTCCTGACGAGAAGTTCCTGACTCATGGGATCTGCCATATTCTCACCTCATTGTGTTCAACAGAGACTATCAAATTATTATATCAAATTTTGGGTAAAGAAAAAAGACGCAGAGTCACGTATGTGCACTCTGCGCCCCCTTATGCATTTATTTCTCCATCAATTTGGCAAGCTGACCGGCGAAACGGACCGGATCGTCCGGCATCATGCCGTCAAGCATCAGTGCCTGATCGTAAAGCAGATCGCAGTAATCCTTGAAATCCTCGCTGTCCTTACCGCCTGCCGTATAAATCGCCTGCAGACGTTCGAACAGTTTGTGATGCGGATTGATCTCGAGGATGCGGCGCGCCTTGAAGAGCGGATTCTTCATGTCGGCAAAGGCCTGCTCCATCGTCAGGGACGGACCTGCGGAGTCTGCAACGAGGCAGACGGCACTCGATTTGAGGCGGTCCGTGACTTTGACATCCGTCACGCGCTCGCCGAGTGTGTTTTTGACATCACGGATGAGATCGTCGTTCTTCTTCGCGATGTCGCCGAGTTCTTTCTTCGCTTGTTCCGACTCGGCGTCACCGAGATCGAGGTCGCCGCGGCTGATTGACTGGAATTCCTTGCCGTCATAGGCATGGATCGTCTCGATCGTGAACTCATCAACCGGATCGAGGAGATACAGGACTTCGATGCCCTTGTCGCGAAGCTGCTCCATCTGCGGCAGATGCTCGATCGTTTCCTTATCTTTTGCCGCCGCGTAGTAGATCTTCTTCTGTGATTCCGGCATGCGGTCACGGTATTCCTTCAACGTGACGAGTTTGCCTTCCTTCGAGCTCATGAACAGCAGCAAATCTTTGAGTTTGTCAACGGCATCCGAACCCGTATAGAGACTGTTGTAAACGCCGATCTTAAACGATTTGCCGAACTCGTTCCAGAATTTCTCGTAGTCCTCGCGTTTATTTTTGAGCTTACGCGCGAGCGTCTTGAGGATGTTTTTCTCCAATGCACGACTGATGGCTTTCAGTTCGCGGCTCTGCTGCAAGAGTTCACGCGAAATATTCAGCGAAAGATCCGGCGAATCGACGAGACCTTTCATGAAATGCAGATACTCCGGCAGCAAATCTTTGCATTTGTCCATGATGAAGACATGACGCGAATAGAGCTGCAGACCCGGTTCGTAATCCTTCTGGTACAGATTATACGGAGCGTTGGCCGGGATAGCGAGGAGCGCCGTATATTCGACCGTACCTTCCGCTTTAATATGGAAGACTTCCATCGGTTTTTCCCATTCGTGGAACTGATTTTGGAAGAATTCGTTGTACTCGTCTTCTTTGATCTCCGCTTTCGGACGCGTCCAGAGCGGCTGCATCGAGTTCAGTGTTTCCGTCTTCGTCGTTTTGACCGTCTTGCCGTCGTCAACCGGTTTGCCGTCTTTGTCTTTGAGGACTTCTTCGACTTCGACATCCATTTTGATCGGATAGCGGACATAGTCCGAGTATTTCTTGACGAGGGCGCGGATGCGGTTCGGATCGAGGAAGTTTTCGTGTTCCTCGCCGTTTTCTCCTGCGCCGCCGCAGTATGCCGGATTGAGCGTCAACGTGATGTTCGTGCCGCGCATTTTCTTTTCGCAGTCTTCGATCGTATACGAACCGCTGCCGTCCGATTCCCAGCGCACGCCCGATTTTTCACCGGCTTTACGCGTTTCGATGACGACGTGATCGGCGACCATAAATGCCGAATAGAAGCCGACACCGAACTGACCGATCATTTCTTTATCCGTCAGCGCTTCGTTCTCCGCTTTCGCTTCCTTGAGTTTTGCCATAAAGGCTTTCGTGCCGGATTTGGCTATCGTGCCGATATTGTCAACGACTTCCTGACGCGTCATACCGATACCGCTGTCGTCAATCGTCAGCGTGTGTTTGTCTTTGTCCGTCGTCAGCAGGATCTCGAACGTTTTGTCTCCGCCGAGCAGTTCCTGATCCGTCAGACTCTCAAAATGCAGTTTATCGAGAGCATCCGATGCATTCGAAATGAGCTCCCGCAAAAAAATCTCGTGATTCGTATAAATGGAATGGATCATCAGATCCAGCAGTTCTTTGGTTTCTGCCTGAAATTCATGCGTTTCTTTCGCCATATCTTCCTCTGCCTTTCCTTTGGTAATGAGTTTAGCACTCAAAGGTCGCGAGTGCTAATTTCTGGTACTACTATACTACACAAATGACAAAAAGTCAAACTTGATGTCAAAAAAAGACTCCGTCACCGTCACGGGTGACAGAGTCCCGATTTTCAAATCCCGATCCTGTGGTCAACTTCACGGAAAAAATCACCGAACATGTTGCGCAAGGCATTGGCATAACGTTCGGTATCCTCCCGTTCGTACGTCTGCGAAAAGACCGCCTCTCCCGTCAAATTGTCCACAAGGCGGAGCGTCGCCCGGACATGATAATACGGCTGATGATAACCGTAGTGGTCCGTAATTTCAGAGCGGTAATACCGGCGCTCTCCCGTATGTTCCTTGCCGTCTCGATCACGCCAGGTAAACGTATCCGTCCATTGCAGGCTCGGACTTGTCGAAGCCGACGGCTCGATCCAGCGCTCGTCGCAATCATAGGAGTAAATCGTGCCCGTGACCGAATAGCGGCTGTTATCCGTTCCCGCCAGCACCTTGACCCGTTTCAGTGTGTCCCTCGCTTCATCCCGATAGGCATAATCGACGGTTTTTACTGCAAAGTCATCCTTTGACGCCTTCTCCGGCAGGACAAGATCGCGAAGACTCAGCGTCGGCGCTCCCTGCGGAATATCCCGCTCTTTTTGTTTTTTCAGGCGGCTCCAATCCCCGGCAAAATTTTTCACGGCTTGCTCAAACGCATGTGATTCATCAACACCGTAGCAACGGTAATGATCGATGAGTGTCAGGGCTTTTTGATGCGTACGCGCATTATAGACCGTGAAGTCAAGATCCATGACCTGCTGCTTCTGCTCACTCGCGGGAATCAGATGGTTTACATACCAACTCCGGTAATGCCGCGCTCCCGAGTCACCGTGCGGTCCGTTTTCGATCTCATAGTAGCTTTCCATTTCGACGGTTGTCCACGTCGCGGGAGAAACTTCCGTGCGCTCGTAACACCTGCCCAAATGCGGCAACAGATATCCGTCCGCCCCATCCGATTCGTAAACGGCTTCGGCGCGGGATTCTTCATCGGGGAAATGCTGTAACAGACTATAGCGGGGATCATCCGTTGTAATCCAATTCTTTCCCTTTTTCTTGTCCGAGCTGCCGTCTTTATTAGGATTTTCAAAGCGGATAAAGTCCGTGTTCTTGATACGCCGATCGAGCCGTTTGGCGAGTTCGTCATTCCATGACCGATACCGGTCCGCATGACCGTCAAGCGACTCCGTGTCACTGAGCGGAAACAGGATGATCCGGCGGAAATTCGTCACGCGCTCATTCTCGTCTGCGTTGAGATCCATCCAAATATTGCCGTGAGCCGAAGCAATAACCGGTTCTGACGCCATCCCGCAGACGGTCAACACGGTACCGAAGAACAGCCCGAGACAAAACCTGACGCATGATCGTATCATAAAAACACCTCTTCCCTTTATGGATTTATTCCTTACTTTGTTCTATTATAACAAAAACTGCCTGCGGAATCCCGCAGACAGCTCTTTTCTAACCGTCATTTAATAAAGGTATTGATCGCTTTTTTCAGGTTTTCGACAGCCTTCGTGTCATTATCATGAATCGCGTCCACAATACAATGGTCGATATGATCACTCAGAATGACTTTGCCGACACTCACCAAAGCGGAATCGACGGCGGCAAGCTGAATGAGAACTTCACTGCAGTCACGCCCGTCTTCCACCATGCGCTTGACCGCTTCAATATGACCGCTGATCCGTGCCAGCCTGTTTAAAACCATCTTCGTCTGCGTATGGCTGTGTACGTGTCCGTGATGATGCTCCTCATCGTGCGGATGTTCATGCTCGTGCGGATGCACATGCGGTTCGACCTCATCGTGGGTATGCTCGGCAAGGCCGCGGATATGCCCGTCCAAATGAGCCCGCAGATGCGACACCGCTTTTTCATCCGACCAGTCCGGTTCCGCATATTCCTCATAATGATCCCGCTGCTGTTTGACGGCTTTGATGAAATAAAATTCATCCGTATCCATAGCGATGGTAACGGTAAGCCCTGCCGTAATGAGCAGTGTCGTCATAATATCCACCGGCGGCAAAGCCCCGGCGTCAAAATCCGGCTGACGTTCATTCCAGTTATTGACATGCATCCGCGGCAGATCGTGCATGATAATCAATGCACCGTCCGGTTTTAACGCCGCCGCCATTTTCCTCACGAATGTTTCTTTCGATGACGTAATATGCGGATAAAAGTTCAAACAAACAACCGCATCGTACGTTGCGTCCGCCATACGGTACTTCAGTATATTTTTCTCCGTATACGCTACATTTTTATACCCGTTCAGCTTTTTCTTCGCCTGCAGCAGCATCTGATGCGAATAATCCAGTTCCTCGACCTGACCTTCTTCACCGACCGCCCGCAAGAGATAAGGTGCCAGCGTCCCCGTGCCGCAGCCGACATCAAGGACACGGGCACCCCGCGCCAAGCCTGCAAACAACACGAGACGCGTCAAAAGCGGCGGATTTTCTCCGCGTACCGTGTCCCATGTTGCCGCATAATTTTCAAAAAAGATATGTTCCTTATCCAAAAAGGGCGCCCCCGTTATGCTCGATTTCTTTCTATTATGATACGTTGATTGCGGGAGAAATGTCAACTGCCCTGATCTACCTTACTATGACATTTTACCGATATGAAGTTGAATCATGCAGAAACCGTACCGGCTTTTCCCGTAGCTGATTTCCTTGCTCGCAGGCAGAAAACCGCTTCGGAATCGTACTTCATTTCATCGGACGTATGGACCGCCTCACGAATATCCGGAGTTACTGCACAGTCCGTAAAACCGATTGCCCGTACACGCTGGAGATCCCAAACCGGTCGACATTCGCGGCTGATCGCGAGCGCATCCTTCAGTGTCTCGCATTCAAGCAATAACTGCGTGTCAAGATCGTGATGGATATTTTCCGTTTCCTTCGCCGTCGCGTCAAAACGCACGGGCCCGTAATTCGAGTCAAAGTTCAGGAGCAATCCGCCCGGTTTTAACATACGGTACCAGTCGGCATAAGCCGCCGCTACATCCGGCAAATTCCACGTCAGGTTACGCGAAATGATGACATCAAAACTGTTTTCGGCAAACGGAAGCGCCTGTGCGTCTCCGACATAAAACTCGATATTATCGGCGCGGTATTCGTCGGCATTGCCCCACGCTTCGCGGATCATCCCGGATGAGGAGTCGATGGCCGTCACCATATGTCCGAGATCCGCAAGAATGATCGCGAGAAATCCCGGGCCCGTGCCGACATCAAGGATCTGCAGTCTGCGTCCCTGCGGCAAAAGGCCTTTGATATAGTTCTGCCACGCTGCCGCATCACTGCTCGCGAGTTCCTGACGTCTCACCGCACTGAATCCGCGGCTGCGGCGGTTCCAATACGTGCGGATACGCTGTTTCAATTCATTCATAGGCTCCTCCTGTCGATCCGTACCGATATATGTATCAGTATAACGAATAATCACAAATCCGGCTATCCCCCCTCGGGGCATACTGTTTTTCTGTGTCATCCTTTATAATAATTGATGTCATATATGGTAAGCAAAGACATCATCACGCGATTGATGTCAGAAAGGAGGCCTCTTTTGCGTGGCTACATCATCGGGCGTCTGTCCCATCTCATACCGATTTTGATCGGCATTACTTTTTTATCGTTTGCACTCATGCACACGGTCACAACGGATACCGTCGATATTCTTTATGACCAAAACGGCGGCGCAACGGAAGCGGTGGCCGCAGAAAAACGCGCCGTACTCGGGCTGGACAAGGATTTTTTCACGCAGTATGTCAACTGGGTCGTCAAAATTCTGCAGGGCGACATGGGTAACTCGTTCGTCTCCGGCGCACCGGTCCTGACGTCAATTCTCGACAAACTGCCCGCGACCGTCGAACTCATGGTACTCGCACTCGTCATGACACTCGTCATTTCGCTGCCGCTCGGTATCCTCGCCGCGATCCGTAAAGGCAGTATTTGGGATCAAATCGTTCGCCTGCTTTCGTTTACGGGCAACTCACTCCCGGATTTCTTCGTCGCGATCATCCTGCTTTACCTCTTCGCCGTCAAATGGCATGTATTCTCGTTCCTGCAGGCTGACTCGTCAACCCTGCCCGTCCTGCCGGCTTTGACGCTCGCCATTGCGATGACGGCAAAATACATGCGTCAGATCCGCGCGGTTTTCCTCGATGAACTCGGCAAAGACTATGTCCGCGCGGCACTGTCACGCGGCCTTCCTTATCGTTATGTGCTCACCCATTATGTTCTCCGAAGCGTTGCGGCGCCGCTTCTCGCGCTTCTTGCCGTTTCGGCGGGTTCCCTCCTCGGCGGTGCGGCCATTATTGAGTCGATTTTCCTTTGGGACGGCATCGGCAAACTCGCTGTTGACGCGATCATGATGCGCGATTACCCGGTCATTCAGGCATACGTCATTTGGATGTCCGTTATCTATGTCGGCGTCAATCTGCTCTCCGATATCGTCTGCGGTTTCCTCGATCCGCGCTCGGCTCTGCAGGGAAAGGAGGATTGAGTTCATGTCAAAAAAGAAACGCAAATTTTTCTTCTTCCTCGGCCTCATTCTCTTCGGCCTGCTCATTTCCCTGACCGCGGAATATATCCTGCCGTACGGACCGTATGAACAAAATCTCGACATCGCTCTGCAGGCTCCGAACAGCACGCATCTCCTCGGCACGGACCGTTACGGACGCGATATGCTCGCGCGTACGATCGCAGGCGCGCAGATCACAGTCTGTTCCGCTGTCGCCGTCGCCTTTATTGCCGCGGCTTTCGGCACATTTGTCGGACTTTTTTGCGGTTATCATAAAGGGAAATTGACAACCGTACTCCTTCGTTTGACCGATGTTTTTCTCGCATTTCCGGTCATGGTTTTCGCCATCGCCGTCGCGGGTATTCTCGGCGGCGGTACGATCAATGCCGCTGCGGCGATCGCCGTCGTTGCCTGGCCGAAATATACACGGCTCGTTCGCAACGAAGTTCTCCCTCTGCGCCGCGAATTTTTTATCGAAGCGGCACAGATGAGCGGTTTTTCATTTTGGCGCATCCTTTTCGTCCAGATTTTACCGCTTGTCATCGGCCCCATCTGCATCACGGCCGCACTGGACATCGGCACGATCATCACGGAAATCGCCGGTCTTTCCTTCCTCGGTCTCGGCACGGCACCTCCGGCCGCCGAATGGGGATCGATGATGAGCGGCGCACGCAATCTTCTTCAGAGTGCTCCCTGGACCGTTTTCGTTCCGGGTTTCGCTATTTTTATCACGGTAGCTCTTTTCCAACTCATGGCCGATTCCCTGCGGGATTTGGCTGACACAAAATCAACGAGGTGACTTTCATGAACAAAAGACTCAAATGTCTCGGTGCGCTGCTGATCGGCGCATCCCTTCTGCTCACGGGCTGCGGCTCCGACTCCGGTTCCGGAAGCGCCGCCAAAGACCAGGGCAAAGTCTTCCGCTACGGTACAATGGCTTACGGGCCGGCCATGCAGAACGCCAGCACAGATCCGCATGACACGTACTGCGGCTGGAGTGCCGTACGTTACGGCGTCGGCGAAACGCTCTTTAAATTTGACAACAACATGGATGTTCAGCCGTGGCTTGCCGAGTCGTACAAACAGATTGACGACAACACGGTTGAAATCAAGCTGAAGGAAAATATTACATTCTCCAACGGCAAAAAAGTAACGGGCGCAGCCGTCAAAGCCTGCCTCGAAGACCTCATCAAACGCAACGACCGCGCTCCGCATGACCTGAAAATTGACACGATCACGGCTGACGGTCAAACCGTTACGATCCGCGCCAAAGAAAAAGTCCCGGCACTCATCAACTACCTTGCCGATCCGTACGGTGCAATCATTGATATGGAAGCCGGCGTCAAGGACCGCATTGCCGTCGGCACGGGCCCGTATGTTGCCGTCAAAGTCACGGATCAGGGCGTCGAACTCAAGAAAAACGAAAACTACTGGGGCGATGTCAAACCGAAGATGGACAAAGTCATCGTCCGCAGCATCACGGACGGCGACTCGCTCTCCCTTGCCATGCAGAGCGGCGAAGTTGACGCCGTTCAGGGACTTCCCTACGCAAGTCTCGCCAACTTCCAGGATACGAATAAATTCAAAATCAGCTCTACCGGTACGTCCCGCGTCTATCAGGCTGCCATGAACTTCCATTCCCCGCAGATTCAGGATCCGAAAGTCCGTCAGGCTATCAGCATGGCAATCGACAAGGATAAATTCGTCAATGTGCTCTTAAACGGCAACGGAATCGCCGCAGTCGGTGCATTCCCGGAAACGACAGCTTACGGCAAAGGACTCAACGGTCCGAAATTCGATCAGGAGAAAGCACGTCAGCTCCTCGCCGAAGCCGGTTATACGGAAAAGAACGCCGACGGCTATGTCATGAAAGACGGTCAGCCTTTGACGGTTCGCTGGCTGACCTATACGTCGCGTCAGGAACTGCCGCTGCTCGCCGAGTATGCGCAGTCCTCCCTCAAAGATATCGGCATCAAAGTTGACGTCAACGCTACGGATAACTACAAAGACTTCCTCAAACGCGGCGAATACGATATCTATGCACAGGCAATTGTTACGGCTCCGACCGGTGACCCGGAATATTACCTCATGAGCAAAATCTACTCGAACCAGCCGTATAACAACGGTTATTACAGCAATCCGGAAGTCGATGCTCTCATCGACCAACTGCACAACACGTTTGACCGCAGCCAGCGCAATGCCCTCGCTCTGCAGATTCAGCAGAAAATCCTCGATGACAACGGCGTTTTCTACGCTTCGTTCCTGAAGATGAGCTTTGTCATGAAGCCGAACGTCGAAGGCTTTGTCGCACATCCGTCCGATTACTACGAAATCACGCCGGAACTTGACATGAAGTAACATGAAAAAACGGCTAAAGGAGATGAAGCAGATGAACGAGCCGATTCTCACCCTGCAGGGTGTTACGGTAACGGCAGGTTCGCGCGCCATTGCCCGAAATGTCTCGTTTTCCCTGCAACCGGGCGAGTTTCTCGTCATTGCCGGTCAATCGGGCAGCGGAAAATCGACAATCCTCAAAGCAATCGGCGGCTTACTCGAGCAAGGCGCATCCGTAACGAACGGTACGATCACTGCTCTCGGCCGAACGATTCATAAGCCGGCTGACCTGAAGCCGCTGCGCGGTACGGGGATCAGCGTCGCGTTTCAGGACGCGTTGTCTTCGTTCTGCCCGGTTCACAGTATCGAAAAGCAGCTCGTTGACGCCGCTCGTTTCTGCAAATGTTTTGACGCGGATTTCCGCAAACGGGCCGAAAAAGCGGCCGCATCGCTCGGCTTGCCTCCCCAAAGCCTGCAGTCTCATCCGCAGGAACTTTCCGGCGGCATGGTCCAGCGCGCGGAACTGTTATTCCCGCTTTTGATCCCGCCGCGCATTCTGCTTGCGGATGAACCGACGTCAGCAGTTGACAGTATCACGCAGAAAAAAATGGCCGACGCCATGCTCGCATTGCGTCAAAACCATGACACGGCTGTCATTCTCGTCACACATGACCTGCGTCTCGCGGCTTATGTTGCAGACACCCTGCTCGTTCTCAAAAACGGAAGAATTCAGGAATACGGCCCGGCCGCCGACATCATTCGTCAGCCGCAGTCGCCGTATACGCGCGAGTTGTTGACGCATTCGGGACTCATCGGCGAATCTGCCGTTCCCCTGTCATCCTCATCGGTTGACGTGTCAAATTCCCGCGTACACCCCGGCAAAGGAGGCGAAAACCATGCTTCTTGACGTACAGGGTCTCGTCAAAACATACCGACGCCGCGGGGAAACGTTTGCCGCCGTCGATCACCTTTCCTTTACGCTCGACGCGGGTGAACTCCTCGTCCTCGCCGGCGAAAGCGGTTCCGGCAAAAGCACGACAGGACGCCTCATCGCGCAGTTTTCGACGCCGGACGACGGTAAAATCATCCTTGACGGTCAAGACATCACGCATGTCCCGGAGCGGAAAAAGAAAGAGCTCTACCGCCATATTCAGATGGTTTTCCAGAACCCCATGCGTTCGTTTCATCCGCGTTATACGCTGCGGGAAAGTATCCTCGCCGGTATCCGAAACTATCATTTGACATTTACGGAGCAGGAACTGCAGGATCTGTTAAAGGAAGTACAGCTTCCGGTCGAACGTCTCGATCGTTATCCGCACGAAGTCAGCGGCGGTGAATGTCAGCGTGCCGCAATCCTGCGTGCCCTCTGCATCAAACCGCAGATTCTGCTCTGCGACGAAGCGACAAGCGCACTTGACGTCAGCACGCGCGGCGAAGTCGCCGCCATGATCCGCAATGCCTGCAAACGTCATCAAATCGGCTGTCTCTTTATCACGCACGATCTGCTCCTCGCCCGCAGGCTCGCCGACCGCGTCATGGTCATGCACAACGGCCGCGCCGTCGAAACGGGAACGCCGAATGACATTTTCACGAATCCGAAGGAAGCTTACACGAAAGAACTGCTTGCTTCCCTGTTATAACGGCATAAATCCAAAAATAAGGCAACTTCTCCGGAGGTTGTCTTATTTTTATGCCTAAAATACGTCATCTCATATCAACTGCCAAAAATAAAGCAACTTTTATAAAAATGAGAAAATTATACGGATTCGTGAAAACGATATAATATGACCATAAAGAAAACACGAACTCATAAACATCTTGAACAAAACGTCAGAGATTCACAGTTTTAGGAGGATTTATCATGATTAAACATTGTGCCTGCATCGATACGCTCTACACGGAGCTCCCGTTCGAAGATCGTTTTGCCGCTGCCAAAGCCGACGGGTTTGAATCCGTCGAGTTTTGGGATTGGCGCATCCGCGACCTCGATCAGGTCAAAGCAGCCGCCGAAAAAGCCGGTATCGCCATCAGCGGTTTCAACGGTGACGCGGATTATTCCCTCGTTGACCCGACCCACAAAGAAGCTTACCTGCGCGACCTCGAAAAATCCCTGCAGGCTGCCAAAAAAGTTCGTGCCGCAACAGTCACGATTCATTCGAACGCGCTCGGCGAAGGCGGCGTTGTCGTCAACCATTACGACGAACTCTCCGATACGGTAAAGCTCTGCTCAATGTATGACACGCTCCTCGCTTCCGTCAAACTCGCCGAATCGTACGGCATCCGCATGAACCTTGAGGCGCTGAACATCAAAGTCGACCATGTCGGCAACTTCCTGCAGACGACGCAGATGGCCGCGGAAATCACGCGCCTCATCAACTCCCCGTACCTCAAAGTCCTTTTTGACGCTTATCATATGCAGTACAACGAAGGCGCACTCTGCTACAACCTCGAGAAATACATCGACCAGATCGGCCACATCCACGTTGCGGATTGCCCGGGCCGTCACGAACCGGGAACGGGCGAGATCAACTACCACAACGTTTATCAGACGCTCGAACGCCTCGGCTACGAGAACCGCGTCGGTTACGAACTGTTCCCGGCAACGGATACGAAAACGGCCGTTGAAGCCATCATGAACGATTGATCCGGAGGTTTATCATCATGAGTAATGTCCAATCAACCGGAACTGTCCCACCGGCAGCCGATGAACGTATTTCCTGGTTTACCCGCATTTCCTACGCAGTCGGCGATACGGCAATGAACATCGTCGCCGGCGCCATGACGATCCTGACGTTTTTCTACACGGACTACGCCGGCGTCGCTCCGACGACCGTAGGTCTCGTTCTGCTCATCTCCCGTATCTTCGACGGTTTCTCCGATATCTGCATGGGTTTCATCGTCGAACGTACCCATTCCCGTTGGGGTCAATCCCGTCCTTGGATTCTCTGGTCGAGTATCCCGTTCTGCATTTCCATCGTCCTGATCTACACGGTTCCTCAGGACTGCACCGAATTCATGAAGTTCCTCTACGTTTTCATTACGTACAACTTCTGCAATACGATTTGCTACACGGCATTAAACCTGCCGTACGGTTCCCTCTCCGCCATGATGACGCGTATTTCGCGTGAGCGCGACATGCTTTCCATCACGCGTATGGCACTCTCCCCCGTCGGTAAAATCATCTCGATTTCCGCAACGCTGCCGCTTGTAAAAATGCTCGGTGACAATCAGCAGGCCTGGATCGAAGTCATGGGTGCATGGGCCGTCCTTGCGTTCCTTCTCCTCATGCTCTGCTTTAAACAGTGCGAAGAGAAAGTCGTCATCAAAGCCCGCGAAAAAGTCGCGAAAGTGCCTGTCGGGAAATCTCTTAAATGTCTGCTTTCCAACAAATATTTCTGGATGGCTATGACGATTTGGATGATGCAGTGCATTATTCAGATGGTTACGGGCACGCTGCTTCCGTACTACTGCAAATACATCTTCAACGACGGTTCCCTTTACAGCGGCCTGCTTCTCCTTGAAGTCTGCACGACGATCGCCTGCACGGTTCTCTTCTGCCCGAAAATGCTTCAGAAATTCGGCAAACGCAATATGTCCGTTATCGGTATCGTTATCGCTCTCGTCGGTCACATCATCTTCTGCTTCTTCCCGTATGACTTCAACATGCTCATCTTCAGCTGCTTCATCCGCGGCGTCGGCTTTGCTCCGCTGAACTCCGTTATCTTCGGTTTCCTCGGTGACGTCGTCGAGTACGGCCAGTGGAAATTCCACGTTCGTCAGGAAGGCCTGATCTTCTCCGGCGGTTCCGTCGGCTACAAAGTCGGTACCGGTATTACGGGTGCCATTCTCACGGGTCTCATGTCTTGGTCCGGTTATATCGCATCGAACACGGCGGATGCCATTCAGCCGCAGACCGCGATTGACATGATCGTTCATCTCTATCAGTACAGCATTATCCTCATCTGGGTCATCCTCCTCGTCGTCCTTTTCCTCTATCGTCTCGACAAAATGTATCCGCAGATCATGCGCGATCTCGTTGCCCGCGAAGCAAAAGGCGAACTTTAAGAAACCTGTTAACGGCCGTCCGGCTCCCCCCGGCGGCCGTTTTTTATCTGAATCGTTCTGATGAATCGATCTTTCATGCTATAATGAAAGCATCGTATACAACAGGAAAGGAGGCTTTGCTTTGAAACTGCTTTGGTCCATGCGTATGAAGACGTTTGCCGCCGTCGTCATCATCGACATCCTCGTCATCCTTGCCATTGCGGCCTTTTTCCAGTACCGCACGGCGCAGTTCTTTACGGAAGAATACGCCGATGCGCTCTACGACCGGACGTACAGCGCGAGCAAAGTCATCGACGAACGCTTTCAGGATGTTTACCGGCTCTCGCGTGACGCGGCGTTTGACAAAGAACTCCTTCGTCTCGCTGCTTCTGACCGTCAAGAGGAGCGCAGTCAACTCGCCGCACTTCTGCGCCAGTATAAAAGCCGCAACCCGCTCATCGACAATGTTTACTGCTATTTCCCGGAGCGGCAGACCCTCGTCAAATCCGCCGAATACAAAGCCGTGCAGCCCGGAAACAGCGACACCGCCGCCTGGTTTACCATGACGTTGACGCAGCAGGGACTCGTTCCGCTCACGGCAAATGATCGTATTGCTGCCTCCGGCAAAGGCGTGTATCTTTACGCCGTACCGCTCAAGGCCGGCGATGTTTCCGCCGTCCTCGTCTTTACCGTCAGCGAACGCGGCCTCTATTATACCTATCTCGACAATTTCAGCCGTACAGACGGACGTCAGGCTTTTCTGCTCGACAACAGTCACCGCATTGTCTCCGGCAGTCAATCGCTTGACAGTCAAACATCCGGACAGATGCTCAGCGAAATCGAAGGCCCCGTTTCCGGTAAAGGATCGCTGCGCCTTGACGGTCAAACGTATATGACCGCCTGGCTCACGATGCCGTTTTCCGACTACACGCTCGTCATTCTTGACAATCAGGAACGCCTGCAGCAGAAACTCCAGATGATGCAGCTCGCGAGTATTATGAGTGCGCTCGTCGTGCTCACGATTTCGGTTCTTTTCCTCTATCTGACCGCCATCAAACTCAATCAACCGGTCGAGGAACTTGCTGACGCCATGAAACGCGTCGGGCACGGCAATCTCGATCAGCGCGCAAAGGTGGACGGATCGGATGAGATCGCGTATCTTGCGACACGGTTTAACCGCATGCTCGACCATATCGGCGAACTCGTTGACCGACTCGCGACGGAAAAGAACCTCAAACGCGAAGCCGAGCTCAAATCCCTGCAGTACCAGATCCGCCCGCATTTCATCTATAATACGCTCAATTCGATCCGCCTCGCCGCCCTCATGCAAGGCGCAAAAAGCCTCGCTGACGTACTCGGCAGCTTTATCGAAATTCTGCGCGTAAGCACGGGACGCAAAGGCGGCTTTGCGACACTCGGCGACGAAATCCGCACGATCCGCGATTATGTTGCGCTGCAGGAATTCCGTCACCGGGACTCGTTTGACGTCAAATACGACCTTGCGCCGGACAGTCTCGACTGCTGCGTACCTCGCCTGCTTTTACAGCCGCTCGTCGAAAACAGTATTCTTCACGGTCCGTCATCGGAGCGCCCGTTCTGTCATATTTTAATCCGCTCCCATCTTGAGGAAGACAGTCTCGTCCTCGAAGTCCGCGATGACGGTTGCGGCCTTTCCGAAGCGGATTTGCTGCGCCTCAATATCGTAACGGCAGTCAGCACGACGGCTCAGCAGCTTTCCCACGGCGGCATGTCCAATGTCGGCATCACGAATATCCGCGAACGTCTGCGCCTTTACTACGGTGCACGCGGCACGCTTCATTACGACAGTGACGGTCATTCGTTTACTTCGGCCGTCGTGCATCTGCCTGTTTCCCGTGACATTCACGAATACGAACTCGAGATGAAAGGAGGCTCCCCGTTATGAAAGATTGGCGGATCCCCTTAATCGGACTGTTTGCCGCCGCGGTTCTCGTGCTTTGCATCGCACTTTCGTTTTTCTCCGTCCGCACGGACACGACGCCGGAACAGCGCGAATACAAAGTCGGCGTCATTCTCAAAGCCATGGACAGCGAATACTGGCTTTCCGTCCGTTCGAGTATGGAGCGCACGGCACGGGAAAACGGTATACGTCTCATCGTCATGGCACCCGAAAACGAATCGGCAAGTGACGAACAGGAACAGATCGCACGTGACCTTCTCGCCGGCGGCGTTGACGCCCTCTTGATTTCACCCGTCGATATCGATCAGGCCGCCGTCTACCGTGACATGGCGTCAGAAGCGCACATCCCGCTTTTTACGATTGACGAACGCATCGACGGCATTCCGTATATCGGATCGGACAACTACACGATCGGCTGTAAAGCCGCGGAATATATGGCCGCACATCTCCCTCCCGGCGCCGAAACGGCCGTTATCGCCGGCAGTTGGCGTCAGGATGCACATTTACAGCGTATCAAAGGATTCCTTGACACGATGAACGCACTCGGATTCCCGGTGTCCGAAGTCATTGCCGATGCCGCACAATATCGTCAGGCCTCGGTCCAGACCGAGGCGCTTCTGACGCGCCGCCCGCAGATTTGCGGCATTTTCGTTACAAGCGCTATCATGTCACTCGGCGTTGTTGACGCGACGGCTCCGCTTGACGGTCATATTGTAACCGTCAGTGTCGACACGCAGAACGACGCCCTGCTCGCCCTCAAAAACGGCCGTCTTGACGCGATTATTTCACAGGACGGCAACGAAACGGGCCGACTCGCCATCGAAACGGTACGCGATGCCCTGCAGGGACAAACACGTGACGTCAATTACATCGAAAATGCGGTCATCACCCCGGAAAATGCCGATAATTACCTGTTGCAGGAGGATTTTTGATGAAAAAACTCGTAATCGCCGACGATGATTTTCTCGTCCGCGCGTATTTAAAGCAGATGATCCCTTGGGAAGAAAAAGGCTTTGTCATCGCCGGTGACGCCAAGAACGGCGAAGAAGCATGGAAACTCATCGAGCGTGAACATCCATCGCTCCTCATCACGGACATCTGTATGCCGGTCTGCGACGGACTCAGTCTCATCAAGAAGGTCAAAGAAGCCGGCATTCCCTCGCACATTCTCGTCCTGAGCTGTCACGACGATTTTGATTACGTGCGTCAGGCCATGCAGCTCGGCATTGACGATTATTTGCTGAAAACCGAGCTCTCACCGGAAAAACTCGAGGCATTTCTCGAAAAACACCTCGCTAAAGAAACGCCGGCGGCTGAAGCCGGTATTTCAACGGACGACCTTGTCCGCCTCGGCCGCGAAAAACTCCGTGAGGACTTCTTCACGGCCTTTACGGACGGCGCAAATGACGATCTCTACCGCTTCACACAAGCCGCCGGACTTCCGCCTGACGCCGATTGCGCCGCACTGCTGCTCTGGGACGGAAATTGGCTGAAAAAGGAGCATAGGTTATCCTCGGAAGACTTCACCTCGGTCCGTCAATCATTCCGCTCGACGTGTCAAACGCTCTGCACCGAAGCCGCCGCGGACGCAGATCCGCATCCGCTTTTTCTGCTGCTGCCGCAAAACGAAACGGCCGTTACCGGACTGCTCTGCTTTTTCCCCGGCAGTCGAAGCCGTTCCCGCACTGCCGCCTTTCTGCAGGATTTTGCGCATCAGTTACGGACAAACGCCTCGCGTTACTTTTCTCTCGATCCCGCGATCGTCCTCACGCCGATTCTCCCCGGTATCGCACCGCTGCAGCGTCATTGGCTCCCGCTCGCGTCAAATGCCGACTCGCTCTACTACGAACAGGGCGGTATTTATCCGGAGGAAAAACTCGTCCCGATCGCTCCGCCCGACGGATCACAGCAGCAGCTTATCACGGAACTCCTGCATGCTCTGCAGCAGGGAACCGCGAGTGACAAAGCCGCATCCGATTTTTTTGACGGACTCGAGCACCATCGTCTCGCCCTTGCCGATCTCACGGTGCTCCTGCAGGAAGAAACGCGTTCACTACCGACACCGTGGACCGCAGATGTCACGAGCTTTGCTAATCTCGCCGAACTGCAGGCGTCATTTACCGCCTGGCTCCGCAGTATTCCGCAGACGCAGTCCGAACTCCATCCGGCGATCCGCTCCGCCCTCACGTATATCCGTGACCATCAAAATGAACCGCTCGCCCAAACCGATGTCGCCGATTATGTTCACTTAAACCCGGCCTATTTCTCGACGCTTTTCAAAAAATCCCTCGGCACGAGCTTCAGCGATTACCTCGCCGAACAACGCCTCCGCCGCGTCCGTCAACGCCTGTTGCAGGAAACGACGCAGATCAAAGACATCGCCGCCGAAGAAGGATTTGCGGACTATCAGTATTTCTGCCGACTGTTTAAGAAAACGACAGGCGTCAGCCCGAGTCATTATAGAAGGCAACAGTAACCTGAAACAAGGCGGGATCGCGGGGCAGACGCGGATGCCTGAGCCGTCGCTAAAAAAGCACTCCGCTTCCGCACGGAGCCCCTTTGTTTCATTCAAGCGAAGCGCGTTTAATAATGGGGCGACTAAATTAAGCGAAAGCAGAGTGCTTTTAGGCTTCAGCTTTTAGCGAAGACCGGGTTCTCTCTCCCCTTTGCCGCCTTAGTAATGAAATATTGGCAACAAAAAAGACAGCCCGTTTTTAGGCTGTCTTATTATTTACTGGTGGAGATGAGGAGAATCGAACTCCTGTCCGAGCATAGTGTTTCATGAACTTCTCCGAGCGCAGCTTATGGTTAAATTTAAGAATTCAGGCAGCCACAAGCAACCGCCATCGTTCCGATCTCGATGAGAGTTCCCATTCGAGCCTCCGAGAATTGGCCCTCAGGTATCCCGCTGTTGTCCCCTTATCTGCCTCCGCGGGAAAAAAGCGGACAGGGGTTAGCCTCAAGCGGCTAAAGCGTATTCTTCGTTAGCTTTTATATTTAAATAAAAGTGTTCACCTTACTGACGGGTTGATGACCCCCCGGCTCGCTATTCACGCACCATCCATACCCGTCGAGACCATTACATCCCCGGATTGACGTCAGGACGATACCATGAACATCTTTAGTAGGATTATACTACCACTTTAAAGATTCTTCGTCAAGAGATTTCTGCGAATTACATGACATACGAATCCATACAAAGGAAATCCATGATGTTTTTATGGATAATCCCGTCACGGCTGAAATCGATCGGGTCCATGGAGACAACGTATTTCGGATAGTTGTCCCGAATCGGGCGATAAGCACCGAATTCACGCTCTACCGTTTCCGGGGATGCCAGTAAATACGTGACCTGAACATAAAAGCGCTTGCCCGGCTGTTCACAGACAAAGTCAATTTCCCGATCGCCGGCTTTGCCGACCGTGACATGATAGCCGCGTCTAAGCAGCTCCATACAAACGATGTTTTCCAGCGTTTGATCAATGTCCTGCTGATTACGCCCGTACACAACCTGACGTATACCGTGATCGGCCAGATAGTACTTTTCATTAATCGAAAGTATCTTCTTGCCGACTAAATCCTGACGCGGAATCCGATAAAGCAAAAACGACTCCGTGCAGGCCTGCAGGTAATTCATAATCGTATCCGTCGATGCAGAACGCCTCTCGCTCTTCAAGTACCGGGCAATGCTCGCCGCACTGAACGTATGCCCGATATTCGCCGCTGCATACCGAACAATACGCTCCAACAAATCAACGTCCCGAATCGCATGACGCTGAACAATATCCTTCAGCACAACACTGCGATAAATATCCTGCAAATACTGATAGACCGTTGCATCATCATCCGGCAGATGCGTCAAAAACGGCATTCCGCCATGAAGCAAATAAGATTGCCAACATTCCGCTCGGGACCGATCCGGATATGCCAGACAAAATTCCCGAAAAGAAAACGGATATACCGGAAACGCAACATACCGCCCGGCAAGCAATGTCGCCAATTCGCCGGACAACAGATGGGCATTCGATCCCGTAACATAGATATCCGCCCCATGACTCACTCGCAGGGAATTGACAACCCGTTCCCATCCCTCGACTTCCTGAATCTCATCGAAAAACAAAACAGCTCTTTGTTTACCGTCCAGTTTCTCCATAATGTCTTCATACAAAGCCGACGCCTGACAAAACGGCAGATTGCGCATATCCTCAAAGTTATAATAAAGCATCGACGCAGGGTCATCCCCCTCTTCCCGCAATGCCTGCTGAATTTGCTGCAGAAGAACTGATTTACCGCTTCGCCGAAGTCCGGTCAGAACTTTGACGATATCTTTATGAAAAAACGGTCGTAAACGATTTAAATACAGTTCTCTTTTAATCATACGATCACGTCCTTGATATCGAGTATAATTCTATTATATAATACTGTATTCGATAAAGCAACAAAAAGGTGGAAAAGAATCTAGTATACTAGATTCTTTTCCACCTTACTCACGGTATTATTCTTGTTCACTTTTCAATAATCTGCGCACCCTTCGTGTCAAGCTCGAGATTCAGGATCTCGGCGTTGACTTCGTGCTGACGGAACGTTTCTTTCATGGCCGCTCCGACGGCTTCGGTGCATTCGCGGTGTTTCGGTACATAGGCGATGAGGCACGGGCCTGCGCCGCTCAGGGATGCCCCGAGAGCGCCGGCGTCTCTTGCCGCTTTGAACACGTCGTACATACCCGGAATGAGCTTCGCGCGATAGGGTTGATGCAGAGCGTCTTCGAACGCTCCCTGCAGGAAACGTTCATTGCCGCGGAGCAGTGCCGCCGTAAGCATGGCCGCACGGCCGACATTATAAACGGCATCTTTCATCGGCACGTTTTCCGGCAAAGCCTTGCGGGCCACGCGCGTCGGCAGATAGAAATCCGGAACCGCGACGACGAGATCGAGCTGCGTACGCGGCAGGAAATAGAAGCAGCGTACACGTCCCTTTGTGACGGTGTTAATCGTAAAACCGCCGAAAATCGCCGGTGCGACATTGTCGGGATGACCTTCGATTTCCGTTGCCATCTGCAGGATTTCCTGACGGCGGTAACGGCGTCCGAGAAGTTCATTCGCTCCCGTCAATCCCGCGACGATCGCCGTCGCGCTGCTGCCGAGTCCGCGGGAAAGCGGTACCTGATTGTCCATATGGATGACGGCACCGCGGAATTCCTCCGCTCTCCCGGCTTTACGGAGGAGATACTGAACGGAACGCCAGACGATATTGCGGTTATCCTTCGGGATATTGGCCGCACCTTCGCCGCTCATCGTGATCGTGAGTCCCGGCTCCCGCTTCAGTGTCAAGTCCAAATCATTATAAATCGTGCAGGCAAGACCCAATGTGTCAAATCCCGGACCGCAGTTTGCGCTCGTTCCGGGCACCCGTACACGAACTGTTTTTTCTTCCATGGAATTACCCCCGGTCATTTTCTACGCGAAGAAGATTGCGCATTTCGTCGACGACCGGAAGTTCCTGGAGCTCACGGACCGCCTGCTGGATCCGCGCATGTTCGACGGGATGGGTCACAGCGACGATTTCCGCATGATCTTTAACATTTTGACGCGTCTGAATGACGGATTTTAAGCTGACGCCGGCTGATCCGAACGTCGTGGCAATCATGCCGAGCACTCCCGGCTCGTCATCGACAAGCAGGCGGATGTAATACGACGAAACGGTCTTGGACAGCGGGCAGATTTTCTTCTGCTCGTAGCACGTGCATCGGACTTTGCCGAACGAACCGTTGACCATGTCACGCGCGACGTCAATGATGTCGGAGACGACAGCCGAAGCCGTCGGGAGAGATCCCGCGCCCTGACCGTAAAACATGGCTTCGCCGACGGCATTACCGCGGACAAAGATGGCATTATAAACACCGTTGACCGATGCAAGCGGATGCGATTTCGGAAGCAGAACCGGATGAACGCGGACGTCAACACCGGTTTCCGGTGAATCCTTGCCGACAGCGAGCAGTTTAATGACACAGTCGAGATCTTTCGCGTAAGCGATATCTTCCGGCGTAATCTTCGTGATACCTTCGACGGAGACATTGTCGAGACGTACACGCGTGTTAAACGCGATAGACGAGAGAATCGCCGCTTTGCGGGCAGCGTCAAGTCCGTCGACGTCAGCAGACGGATTTGCTTCGGCGTAGCCTTTTTCCTGCGCTTCTTTCAGCACGTCGGCATACGAACTGCCGCATTCCGTCATTTTCGTCAGCATGTAGTTCGTCGTGCCGTTGACAATGCCCATGATCTCGGTGATCCGGTTTGCCGTCAGACATTGTTTGAGCGGCGTGATAATCGGGATACCGCCGCCGACACTGGCTTCAAACGCAAAGTCAACGCGGTTTTTCTCGGCAGCCTCAAAGAGATCCTGTCCGCACTGGGCAACGACGTCTTTGTTGGCCGTCACGACGCTTTTACCGGCTTCGAGTGCCTGAAGCATGTATTCATGCGCCGGATGAAGACCGCCGATGAGTTCGACGATGATGTCAATTTCCGGATCGTTCAGGATATCTTCGAAACGATCCGTCAAATGAATGCCCCGCAGATACGGACGCGGCTTCTTGAGATTACGGACGAGTACCGTTTTAATCTGCAGCTGTGCACCCACACGTTCCGTAATCTGCCTTCTGTTCATTTCCAGTACTTTGATCACGCCGGATCCCACCGTACCGGATCCCAGTAAACCGATTTTTATTACTTTTTCCATGTGCTCACACACCTGCCTTCTTTCTTCACAAAATTATGCCTGTCCCAAGACTTCGAGCCGTTTGACACCGCGAACCATGCGCAGTTTGTCGAGCAGGGCTTCGAGATCGACGGACAGATTGGCCGTTTCGATCGAAATGGTCGCATTGGCGACACCCTGCAGAGGAATACCCTGATTGATCGTCAGGACGCTGCCGGAATCGGCCGAAATCGTGTTGAGGACGCTCGAAAGTACGCCGTTTTTATGCTCGAGCAGGAAGGTCAGTGTAACGATTTTGTCTTTGCTGGCTTCGTAGAACGGGAACACGTAGTCTTTGTACTTGTAATACGCGCTGCGGCTGAGTTCCATACGTTCGACAGCCTCGTTGATCGTACGGGCTTCGCCGCGTTTCAGCATGTCTTTGACACGGATCGTTTTCTTAATGGCTTCAGGTAAAATTTCTTCACGGACGAGGAAGAAACCGTTTTTTTCGTTTTCCAATATATTACGCCTCCAATGGATATTTTTCTACGTACGGTAGATAGTATACCATAAGACGTCCACTTGTTACAAGTATTTTTATAAATTTGTCCACGGAAAAGGCAGGTTTACAGTATTTTGTAACAGAAAACGGACATATATCAGCGGTGACCGGCCTGAATCTTGTTTTCGTTGCCGGCAAGCAGACGCTGAATGTTGCTACGGTGACGGACAATGATCAGTACGGCGGCGAGGAGAGAAAATGCGAGATATTCGCACGGATAGCCGAAATACCAAGCGAGAATCGGCACCAGTGCGGCCGCGACGATCGACCCGAGGGAAACATAACGCGTCAAATAGACGATGACAAGCCATGTCAAAAAGACAATAACCGTCACGGGCGGCATCAACATCGCGATGACGCCGAGTCCCGTGGCAACGCCTTTGCCGCCTTTAAAATGCAGGAAAAGCGAGCAGGAATGACCGATAATCGCAAACATGCCGCCCAAAACCATCGCCGCGGGCGTCCCGGCAATCTGCGCGCCGAACCAAACGCCGATGACGCCTTTTAAGAGGTCAAGGACAAAGATCAGGAATCCCGGGCCTTTGCCGAGCGTACGCCATGCATTCGTCGCGCCGATATTGTGACTGCCGTGTTCGCGCAAATCGACATGCCAAAGGAGTTTCCCGAAAACGAGACCGTTCGGAATCGATCCGACGAGATACGCGAGCAGACAAGCAAGAGCAGTCTCCATCATTCATCCTCCTCTTCCTTGCGTTTGCGCACAATGAGGCGGATCGGCGTGCCTTCGAAACCGAACTGTTCACGCAGACGGTTTTCGATAAAACGCAGATACGAAAAATGCATGAGATCCGGGTCATTGACGAAAATGATGAATTTCGGCGGTTTGATGTCAACCTGCGTCATAAAGAGGATTTTCAGCTGACGTCCGCGGTGCATCGGGGGTGGATTGACGGCAACGGCGTCACGGATAAGTTCGTTGAGAATGCTCGTCTTGATGCGAAGGGCCTGCTGTTCGGCAACATAACGGACGAGTTCCGTCACGCGGTTGACGCGCTGTCCCGTCAGTGCCGATGTATAAAGAACCGGTGCGTACTGAAGGAACCCGAGTTCGTCGCGCAGATCATCCGTAAAACGCAGCGTCGATTTGTCATCTTTCTCCGGGAAAATATCCCATTTGTTGACGACAATGACAACGCCCTTGCCCGATTCGTGGGCGTAACCGGCGATTTTCTTGTCCTGTTCCGTGATACCTTCGGCGGCGTTGATCATCATGAGAACGACGTCGGCGCGGTCGACGGCGCGAAGCGTACGCATGACGCTGTAACGCTCGACCGGCTCGTCAATCTTGCCGCGGCGGCGCATTCCGGCCGTGTCAATGAGGGTATAACGGATGTCATCCTTCGTAAAATGCGTATCAATGGCATCGCGCGTCGTTCCCGGAATATCGCTGACAATGACGCGGTCCTCGCCGAGAATCTTGTTGACAATGGACGATTTGCCGACGTTCGGGCGCCCGATAACGGCGATATGAATTTCGTCCGGGTCTTCTTCCGTCGCTTCTTTTTCCGGGAACGTCTTGACGATCGCATCGAGCAGATCGCCGAGATTCATGGCATTGGACGCCGAAATAGGGATCGGATCGCCGAGACCGAGACTGTAGAATTCGTAGCAATCGGCTTCGCGCTGCGGACTGTCAATCTTGTTGACGGCGAGGATGACCGGCTTTTTCGTGCTGCGAAGCAGATGGGCGACTTCTTCATCCGCCGTTGTCATGCCGGCGCGGCCGTCAACGAGGAACAGAATGACGTCAGCCTCCTCCATCGCAATCTGCGCCTGTTCGCGCATGGACTTCAGAATATGATTGCTCTCGTCGAGTTCGATACCGCCCGTGTCAATCATCGTAAATTCATGGTTCAGCCATTCGGCATCAAGATAAATGCGGTCGCGCGTGACGCCCGGCATGTCATCGACGATCGAAACGCGTTTTTTGCCGATCTGGTTAAACAGCGTTGATTTGCCGACATTCGGACGTCCGACAATCGCTACAATTGGTTTGCTCATGTATGTCCTCCTTGCATAGGTTCGTGTAACGGGTATTTTGACGTCAGGGAGACGGCGGCTTTGTATAAGCGGCATTGCTCTGCCACGTATACGCCGTTTCTTCGCCGCGGTCTTTGTGGTAATGCTGCCAATCCGTCAAAGCCCGACGGTAATCGTCGCCGGACTGTACGGGCTCGATGCGCACACCGGGGAACAAACGCCGCAGATCATTCAGCGTGATGTCATCGAGCAGAACATCCTCGCCGGAGCGCAGGGCGGATTCCGGAATGAGAATGCCGTCTCGTTCACCACCCGCACTGCGAAGCGTACGGATGATGTCACGTCCCGTGAGAAGCCCCGATACATTGACTGTCGTGCCGAAATACTCGTTCGGGACAGGCAGTACACGCACGGACAAATTTTCCTTGTTGACGCTCGCGGCGAGACGGCCAATGACGGGTGCGACTGACGTTCCCGTAATGACGTCAAGCCGGACGGGGTCGCGATATGCCGCGTTTGACGGCTCAGTTTTCTGCCAGTCGTTGATGAAATTCCGCGTCAGGCCGATACCGTTATCGAGCTGCGGGAAACCGTCGTAGAACTCCGTTCCGGGCACATCACGACCGGCAAGAAAGTAAAATTCGTCGCCGAGATAAATGAATGTACGCCCCATTTCCCGTTGCAGACGGCGCTGCCACGGTTCGACCTGATCGATGACGCGTGCGGCTCCTTCCGCGTCAAACTGCGTCAGCGGGAACGGATCGGTGCGGTATTTTGTGAGTCCGACGGGAACAATCGCCAAGGAAAGCGCGTGCGGACGACGCGAGACGATCGCTTCGATCGTTTTTTCGAGCTCTTCACCGTCATTAAGGCCGTTGCAAAGAACGATCTGCGTATGGTAATCGGCTCCCGCTTCTTCGAGACGGTCGAGCTGCTGACTGATTTTTGCAGCTCCCGGACAGCGCAGCATCTGTGCGCGCAGTTCCGGATTGATGCACTGTACGGAAACGTACAAAGGTGAAAGGTGACAGCGCTTGATGCGTTCGAAGTCGCGCGGTCCCATATTCGTCATCGTGACGAAGTTGCCGTAAAGGAATGACAGTCGGTAATCGTCATCTTTGATCGACAAACTGCTGCGCATATTCGGCGCGATCATATCCACGAAACAGAAGTAACAGTGATTCGCGCAGCGGCGGATCCCGTCAAAAACGGCCGATTCGAACTCGACGCCGAGTTCCTCGTCCATATCCTTGTCAAACGAAATCATTTCCTGTTCGCCGTCCGCGTGCTCGACGAGCAGATCGATTTCCTCGTCGGCAAACGCAAAACTCAGGTCAATGATATCGCGCAGATTCTGACCGTTGACGGAAAGGATTTTGTCGCCGGGAGCGAGTTCCAATTCCTCGGCAAGACTGCCGGGATTAACGCGCAAAATGACGCCCGGATACTGTTTTCCCATACGTTTTTCACCTTCTTTTCCTACAAACAAAGGAGTGATGCATAACCATCACTCCTTTTCATTGCATTATCCGATTAATTTGTGGACAAATGATATGTTATTTGTCGGCATCTCTCTTAGCTTTCGTGATGCTGAGGGAGATACGTTTACGTTTCATGTCAATACGGAGAACTTTAACCGTAACAACATCGCCGACATGAACGGCTTCGTCAGCGCGTTCGATGCGGTGGTCGGCAAGTTCGCCCATCGGGATCAGGCCGTCAAAGCCCGGCTCGATTTCCATGAATGCACCGAAGTCCGTCAGTTTAATGACTTTGCCTTCGATGATCTGGCCTTCATGATATTTCTCGGCATTATCGAGCCACGGATCACGCATCGTGTCTTTTACGGACAGGGAGATACGTTTTGCATCGACGTCAACGTTTTTAACGAAAACATCGAGTTCCTGACCGACCTGCAGAACATCCGACGGATGTTTTACGCGGTGCCAAGCGAGATGGGAGATGTGGGCAAGACCGTCAACGCCGCCGATGTCAATGAATGCACCGTAGTCAACGAGACGTTTAACCGTGCCGTGTACCGTCTGACCTGCTTCAAGCGTGGAGAAGATTTCTTCTTCTTTCTGAGCGCGCTGAGCTTCGAGGAGCTTGCGGCGGGAAAGAACGAGACGCTGTTTGTGAACGTCGATTTCGATGATCTCAGCTTCGACCGTCTGATCTTCGTAAACGGAGAGATCACGGACGAAGTGCAGTTCCATCTGGGAAGCCGGAATGAAGCCGCGCAGGCCGTTGACGGAAGCAACGAGGCCGCCTTTGACTTCGCGGAGGATATGCGCCTGAACCGTCTCACCGCGTTTCTGGATTTCTTCCATCTCTTTCCAAGCAGCCATGCGGTCTGCTTTTACTTTGGAAAGGACGCCGCCGTTGTCACCGCCGAGGGAAACGACATAAACGTCGATTTCGTCGCCGACTTTGACAACATCTTCTGCGGACTCCGGAGCCGGGTAAGCGAGCTCACGTTTCGGAATAGCAATTTCCTGCTTGTATCCGATATCAACATAGGCCTCATCACGGGATACCTGGATGACCGTGCCTTTGACGACACTGCGTTCCTGGATATCCGGCATCGATTCCTCTGCCTCTGCTAATAATTCTTTCATGCTCTGTTCTGACACTTTTTATATACCTCCTTGATAATCCAGTCCGGCGTGGAAGCACCGGCTGTAATACCAATTTTTTCTATTTTGTCAAACCATTCGTCCTGCAGCTCCGCTGCGGTTTCGATATGGTAAGTCTGACACTTCGTTGCACAAAGCTGCGCGAGCCTTGTTGTATTGGCGCTGTTTTTGCCGCCGATGACCAGCATCAAGTCAACTTTGCCGGCGAGATCCATCGCGGCTCCCTGCCTTTGATCCGTCGCCGTGCAGATCGTCCGGAGAATCCGGATATCCCGCGACTTATCGAGCAGTTTTGACACGATCTTGCGGAACATGACGCCCGAACACGTCGTCTGACAGACAATGCCGAGCCGACCGACGGGGCTCAGTGCCTCCGCTTCCGCTTCGCTGGCGATAATTACGGCTTTCTTGTCCGACCATTCAAAAATGCTTTTGACTTCCGGATGATTGCGCTCGCCGATAATGACGACGGTGTAACCTTCGTCCGCGAGTTCTTTCGCCGAAAGCTGGGCTTTTTTGACATGGGGACAGGTAGCATCGACGACCTTCAGTCCGCGCTGTTCCGCTTCCTGATAGACATCCGGCCCTACGCCGTGGGAACGGATGATAATCGTCCCTTTCTCCAGATCCGACAACCGGTCAACCGAGCCGACACCTTCCCGTCGCAGACGGTCAACCATCTGCGGGTTGTGAATGATCGGACCGAGAGTGCAGGCACTGCCGTCCGGCGATGCGTTCTCCCGCGCGATCTTGATCGCCCGTTTGACTCCGTAGCAGAATCCGAGATAGTCCGCTAAAATGACTTCCATAAATCTACCACCTGTAGTTGGTCATGCACGTAAATGAGCGTTAATCTGTATTTACATGCAATCTACTGTACAGTATAGCATATAAACCGGGAAAGGTGCAAGACTGCTTTTACACCTCACCGGAAAAATTTGCACGCGTCAACGCGCTTCCTGACGCATCGCTTCCTGCATGTCCGCGATATGTGACATGATCTCTTCGGAAAATGTCACGAGATCGTCTTTGCTGCGTCGGTTGCCGTGAAAATAAATCGGTTCGCCGTAACGAATCCGCAGTTTCGGAAAAATGCCGCCGTTCGCAAGAATGCGGTTTGTCCCGAGAATGGCAATCGGAACGACCGGAGCTTTCGTGAGTGCCGCGATGAGCGCAACACCGGGCTGCGGGGGCAAAAGTTTCCCCGTACGGCTGCACGTTCCTTCCGGAAACAGCGTGATGCACGCGTCATTTTTCAGTCCTTTGACCGCGGCTTTGACCGCGTCGCTGTCACCCGTTCCGCGGCGCACCGGAATGCACCGCGTTGTCGTCATGACATATTTGAGAAGCGGGACCTGAAAGAGTTCGACCTTGGCCATGTAATTGACCGTACGCGGCGAAAACGAACCGACGAGAGGCGGATCCCAATAGCTCATATGATTTGCGGCAAGGATAACCGGCCCTTCGAGCGGAACGTTTTCCGTACCGGAAACATTCGTCCGGAAAATGACGCGGTAAATCGCAATAAACATGATTTTCAGTAAATGATACAGCCACATCGTCCTCAGTCCTTCTTGCAGAGTTCCATGATTCGCGCGACGACTTCGGGGATCGTCATGCCCGTCGTGTCAACGAGTACGGCGTCTTCGGCCTGCACGAGCGGTGAGATTTCGCGTTCCGAGTCGGCTTTGTCGCGTGCGGCAATATCCTGCTGCAGTTTCGCCATGTCAACGTCGTATCCTTTTTCCCGCAGTTCTTTGCCGCGGCGCGCAGCGCGCTCTTCGATCGAGGCCGTCAGGAAAATTTTGACGTCGGCATTCGGCAGGACATTCGTTGCGATGTCACGTCCGTCCATGACGACGGCGCCTTTTGCCGCCATCTGACGCTGCAGATCGACCATTTTGACGCGAACCGGCGCGAGACGCGCTACCTGTGAGACGATACCGCTGACTTCCGGCGTGCGGATTTCGCCGCTGACTTCAGTTCCGTCGACGAACACCTTCGTTTTGCCGTCCGTGTACGAAAGAACGACGTCAATATCTTTGACAACGCGAACGATCAGATCATCTGTGACCGTTTCTCCCGTCTGCAGGACTTTCCATGCGACGGCGCGGTACATGGCACCGGTGTCAATGTACGTATAACCGAGTTCTTTTGCCGCAATCTGGGCAATCGTGCTCTTTCCCGCCCCAGCCGGGCCGTCAATCGCGATAACTGAACCTTGTTTC